>JBDUCE010000181.1:0-5565 GCA_040003635.1 Betaproteobacteria bacterium | reverse complement strand
GAGTACTTAATGCAATGACGGCACACGGACCGAAAGTGATTATCTGTTTACCGATTCCGGCGAGGAGCATGACGTCGTCGTAGTGTCCGATGCGCTGATCTTTGCTCTTCGCAAAAAAGCACTCCGATAATTGAATGGAAGTCGAGGCGACCATCATGTGCAGAAACATCAAGCTCCTCTTCAATTTCGAGCCGCCCGTCACTGAGGAGGAGATTCGTTCCGCCGCCCTGCAATTCGTGAGAAAAGTAAGCGGCTTCAACCGGCCATCGAACGCAAACGAAGCTGCCTTCGTTGCCGCCGTTGATCAGATTGCAGCGGTCTCCAGCAAACTTCTCCGCTCGCTCGAGACGAATGCACCGCCAAGGGACCGGGCGGAGGAGACGGCCAAGGCGCGCGCCCGTGGAGCCCTGAGGTTTTCCAAGTAGTTGAATCGGGGCGGACGACGCCGTGCATGCGCCGTGGCCTGTTCCACCCACGTCGCCCGGCTGAAATCTCCTCGACCGGCCGCACGACAGGTGAATGGCGGCGCCCGGCCTGCACCGCGCGCGTGGCGCAGGACCTATTGAAGGTCGAGCGCGTGCCGCTTCAGTGCGTCGAGCGGGATCACGGCGAGTGTTTCCTCGTGCGTCGCCGCGAGCACCACCGGCGACGCGACGCCGGCTTCAAAGGCCTGCCGCCAGGTCGCGGCGCACACGCACCAGCGATCGCCGGGCTTCAGCCCCGGGAACCCGTATTCCGGTACCGGGGTGATGAGATCGTTGCCCTGCTCGCGCGCGAACTCGAGGAACGCGCGCGTGACCTGCGTGCAGACCACGTGCAGGCCGTGGTCCTCGGGGCTCGTGTTGCAGCACCCGTCGCGATGGAAGCCGGTGAGGGGCGCCGTCGAGCACGGGGCGATGCGGCCTCCGAGCACATTCTGGTCATCGTTGGGGATGGCGGGCTCCGGTCGAAACTGCAGTGACTGCGAATCTACCACCGAAAAAGCTTCCGGGGGAGAGAGGACCCTTGACAGACGTCAGGCGCAACCCTTCCATCGGGAGGACACATGGCGCCAACGTACGTTTGCCGGTCTAGCCCGTGCCAACATCCGGCGCGGCGCGTGCGCTACGCTCGGCCGTTATCTCGCCGCCGCGCAACTCGGCAGCCACTTTGTCGAGCACGCCATTGACGAACTTGTGGCCGTCGGTGCCGCCGAATGACTTGGCGAGCTCCACCGCTTCGTTGATGACAACGCGATAGGGAATATCGACTTGGTGCTCGAGCTCCCAGGTGCCGATCACAACGATGGAGCGCTCGACCGGCGAAAGATCCTGCGTGCGCCGGTCGAGATGCGGCGCCACGCGCTCGAGCAATGCCTCGTAGTCGCGCGTGACGCCGGTCCACAGTACCGCGAAGTATTCGGTGTCGCTTTTGGAATAGCCCACAGATTCGGCAAGCTGCAGGCGAATCGCTTCGCCGGCGTTCCCCGATAGCTGCTGCTGGTAAAGGCCCTGCAGCACCAGCTCGCGCGTCCGGCGGCGCGGACTACTCCTCATCGATGGCGTCCAGCAGATTGGCAAGCTCGAGCGCGGCCTGCGCTGCGTCGTACCCCTTGGTCTCGGCGCGGGCCAGGCCTTGTGCGTCGGTGTCGGTCGTAAGGATGCCGTTGCCGATCGGAATGCTGAATTCGAGGGCAACGCCCGCCACGCGTGAAGCCGACTCGTTGGCCACGATTTCGAAGTGATACGTCTCGCCGCGGACAACGGCGCCGAGCGCCACCAGCGCATCGTATTCGCCGGTCTGCGCGAGGCGCTGCAGTGCCAGTGGGGTTTCGAGCGCGCCCGGGACGCTCACGAGCACGATGTCCCTTTCCTCGACGCCGCCCTCGGCCAGCGCGCGCAAGGCGCCTTTGACGAGCTCGTCGCCAATGGCGGGATTGAAGCGCGAGAGCACGACACCAACGCGGCGCTCGTTGCCGGAGCGATTGATCGGAATGCGACGAATAGCCATGAAAAATGAACGATCAGAAAGAGAGTGGCGGCAACGACAGCGAACAGAAGGCCGGCCGCAGGCAGCCGGTCAGGAGGCGCGGGAAAGCGGCGGCTGCTCGATGTAACCAGTGACCTCGAGGTCGAAGCCGGCCATGCTGGGCATCTTGCGCGGGCGCGCCATCAACCGCATCTTGCCGACATTGAGATCGCGCAGGATCTGCGCGCCGATGCCATAGTTGCGAAGATCGACCTTGGCATTGACGGGTGGCTCGGTGCCCATCGCCCGCCGCCGCAATTCCTCGGCGCTTTCGGGCCGATGCAACAACACGACAACGCCGCGCCCGGCGTCGGCGATGGCGGCGAGCGCCGCCGGCAGGCTCCACGAGTGCGATTCGCTGTCGGTGTCGAGAAGGTCCATGACCGAGAGCGGCTCGTGCACCCGCACCAGGGTTTCGCCGTCCGGACTCACCGGGCCGCGGACGAGGGCCAAATGCGTCGCGTCGGTCAGCTTGTCGCGGTAGACGATCAACCGGAACGTACCGTGCGGCGTTGCCAGCGGGCGCTCGGCAATGCGCTCGATCAGCCGTTCGGTGCGCGCGCGGTAATGGATGAGCTCGCTGATGGCGCCGATCTTCAGGCCGTGCGTCGCGGCGAACGTGGCCAGATCCGGCAACCGGGCCATCGTGCCATCCTCCTTCAGGATCTCGCAGATTACCGCTGCCGGCGTCAATCCCGCGAGCCCGGCTAAGTCGCATCCGGCTTCGGTATGTCCGGCCCGCGAAAGCACTCCGCCCGGTTGCGCCATGAGCGGGAAAATGTGGCCGGGCTGGACGATGTCATCGCGTCTTGCCCGGGGCGCGACGGCGGCTTGCACCGTCCTCGCCCGATCGGCAGCGGAGATGCCGGTGGTGACGCCTTGCGCCGCCTCGATCGATATCGTGAAGTTAGTGCCGTGCACGGAGCGATTCGCCGCGACCATCAGCGGCAGACCGAGGTCCCGGCAGCGCTCCTCGGTCAGAGTCAGGCAGATGAGCCCGCGTCCGTGTTTGGCCATGAAATTGATGGCCTCGGGGGTGACGAAGTCCGCCGCCAGCACGAGATCACCCTCGTTTTCGCGGTCTTCTTCGTCGATGAGCACGACCATCCGTCCGGCCTTGAGGTCGGCGACGATGTCATGGATCGGGCTGATGGTGGGATTCATGATGTTGGCGGCTTGCCCTCTATTCTACCGCGCGCGTCGCCACGGTCAGCGTGGAAAGAGCGCGAGGGTCTGTCGAGTGATGGCGCTCGCCGGGTCCGCGTAGTCGGCCACGACACTGAAATGATGACGCTGCGGAATGCTTAGATAGCACGTCGCGCCCGGCGGCCGGTGCGAGGGCCATGCCTCCCAGAGCAACTGCGTCTGGCGCCGGAACTCGGAAGTCTCATCGGCACCCACCGCGATCAGGAACGGTGCCGGCGTGGTCGGTTGAAGATGAATCGGCGAGAGGCGGGCGGCCTCCGCGTCGTCGAGCCGTAGGTCGGTGTTGAATGAAAACCTGATCAGCGGCGAAAGGTCATGCACGCCGGAGAGCGATACACCGCCCGCGACCGGATGGCGCGCCAAGCCGAGGCGGGTCCAGTCGGTGGCATGCAACATCGCCGCGAGGTGCCCCCCCGCCGAATGCCCGCCCACCACGATGGGCGCCGCACCGAGCCCATGCGCCGGACCGTCGTGCACCAGCCAGGTGACCGCGCGGCGACACTCGTCGAGGATCGTGGCAATCGAAACCGTCGGACACAAATCGTAATTCATCACCGCCACAGCCATGCCCGCCTGCACGAACGGCGGGGCCACGAAGGCGTGATCCGCCTTGTCGAGGGTGCGCCAATACCCGCCATGGATAAAAAGGAGCGTGCCACGCACCGGCCCCGCCGGCAGAAAGAGATCGAGCGTTTCCTTCAGATGGGGACCGTAACGCAGATCGAGGCGCGGATGCAACGCCTCGCGCGCGGCGTCCGAAAGCACGGCCCACCGCGCGAACCATTCGGGATGCGAAGGCACTGCAACGCGGTTGTTGTAGCCGCGTTCGACCTCTTCCGCGGTGAGTTGCACGGGGCTCCTCACCATCGCGGCGGAGCGATCACGATCGACAACTCGTCGACGCCGTCGACACCGCCGCGCAGACGATCACCGGGGACCACGGCCGCCACCCCCGCGGGCGTACCGGTAAAGACCAGGTCACCTGGCAGCAATTCGTAATACTGCGAGAGAAAGTGCAGCGTGTGCGCGACATCCCAGATCATGTCCGACAGGTCGCCTTGCTGCCGGCGCGTGCCATTGACATCGAGCCAGATCGAGCCCTTGGTGAGAAAGCCCGTCGCCGCGATCGGATGGATCGGCGAAACGGGCGCCGCCTGGGCGAAGGATTTGCCGATGTCCCATGGCCAGCGCTTGTCCTTCATCTGGCCTTGCAGGTCGCGGCGGGTCATGTCCAGGCCGACGGCGTAGCCGAAGACGAACGCTTTTGCATCCTCCGGCTCGATCAGCGCACCCGCCTTGCCGATCGCCACGACCAGCTCGAGCTCGTGATGCAGGCTCTTGGTCGCCAGAGGGTAGGCGATCTCGCCGGTGGCCGGCGGCACCACTGGCACCACCGCGCTCGCGGGCTTGGTAAAGAAAAACGGCGGCTCCTTGGTGTCGCCGCCCATTTCCTTGGTGTGCTCCGCGTAGTTGCGCCCGACGCAATAGACGTGACGCACCGGAAACGTGGCCTCGCTGCCGGCGATAGGCACGGTCACGGCTTCGGGTGCGGCAATGGCGGCAGGCATGCGATTTTTCCTTCTCTTCAGTATGGTGGGCGCGCGGGTAACGTACCCGTCGGATCATTCGTTGTCGGGCTGGTTGACCGGGGCCGCGGCCTCGAACGCAGGCAATGCCGTGCATGCCGCCTCGATGCGCACCAGGGTGGGATACGGCTCGAGGCCGATGTCGAAGCGACGCGCATTGGCAAGCTGGGGCACGAGACAGATGTCGGCGAGCGTAGGCGTCTCGCCGTGGCAGAAGCGGCCGGTGCACTGGTCGGTGCTGAGCTGGCGCTCCAGCGCCTCGAGGCCCACATCGATCCAGTATCGATACCAGCCGTTCTTTTGCGCCTCCGACACGCCGAGGGTTCCGACCAGATACTTCAGCACCCGGAGGTTGTCGAGCGGATGAATGTCGCAGGCAATTGCCAGGGCAATCCCGCGCACCCGGGCGCGCGCCGAAGGTGCCGCCGGCAACAACGGGGGTGCCGGATGTGTTTCCTCCAGCCACTCGATGATGGCGAGTGATTGCGTCAGCACATCGCCGGCATCGGTAACAAGGGTGGGAACCAAACCGTGAGGGTTGAACGCCAGGTAATCCTCGCTTCGATGATCGCCCTTGCGCAAATGAACGAATGCGCGCTCGGGCTGCACGCCCTTCAGTGCCAGGGCGATGCGCACACGATAGGCAGCCGACGAGCGGTAATAGTCGTAGAGCTTCATGGAACTTGCTATGAGAAGGCCGCGATGCCGGTCTGCGCACGGCCGAGGATCAGCGCATGGATGTCGTGCGTGCCTTCGTAGGTGTTTA
>JBDUCE010000180.1:0-5588 GCA_040003635.1 Betaproteobacteria bacterium | reverse complement strand
GGCAAGCCGAAGACCGTCATCATCAACCTGATCAACGCCAACTCGCCGCTGACGTGGGATGCCACGATGCTCGGCGCCGCCAAGGTCTATGCCCGCGCCAACCAGGCCTGCATCGTCACGCCCTTCATTCTCGCGGGGGCAATGTCGCCGGTGACCGTGGCTGGGACGGCCGCCCAGACGCTCGCCGAAGCGCTGTCGGGCATGGCGTTTATCCAGCTGGTCAACCCCGGAGCGCCGGTGGTGCTGGGCAGCTTCGCATCATCGATCTCGATGCAGTCGGGCGCGCCGACCTTCGGCACTCCCGAACCGGCGCTGGTGCTCTTCGCGATGGCCGCGCTCGCGCGTCGGCTCGGCGTGCCTTTCCGCTCGGGCGGCGCGCTCTGCGGCTCGAAGATCCCCGACGCGCAAGCCGCATACGAGTCGGCCAACACGCTGCTGCCGACGTGCCTCGCCGGAGTCAACTTCGTGCTGCATACCGCCGGCTGGCTCGAAGGCGGCCTGTCCATGGGCTACGAGAAATTCATCATGGATGTCGACCAGGCGGGAATGATGCATACCTTGTGTGCCGGCATCGATCTTTCCGAAAATGGCCAGGCGATGGACGCCATTCGCGAAGTTGGCCCGGGCAAGCACTTCCTTGGTTGCGCGCACACACAGGCGAACTTCGAAACGGCGTTCTACCGGTCGGCCATTGCCGACAACAACAGTTACGAGCAATGGGAAGCCGAAGGCAGCCAGGATATGGCCCAACGCGCCAACACGATGTGGAAGAAGCAGCTCGCGAGCTTCGAGGCCCCTCCGCTCGACCCGGCTATCGACGAAGCGCTGCAGGACTACATGAACCGGCGCAAGGCGTCGTTCCCGGATTCGAAGTTCTGATTCGGGAATTGGGTTCGGGAAGCGGTAACAGGGTCATGAAGCGACCGAGTGGGAGGGGTTCGACAATGATCTCCGCTCGCAATTTCGTCTATACCACCACGGTGCCCATACGCTGGGGCGACATGGACGCGCAGGGCCACGTCAACAACACAGTGTACTTTCGGTACATGGAACAAGCGCGCGTCGAATGGTTGGCGCAGGTGCGGGAGCGGTTGGGGGCTTTTCCCGGACAGGGTCAGGTGATCGTCAATGCGAGCTGCAGTTTCCTCGTTCCCCTGACGTACCCGGGCAGTGTCGAGATTCGCATGTTTCTGGGTGCTCCGGGTCGATCCAGTATAGAAACCGGCTACGAGCTCTGGAAGGATCGACGCAAGTATGCGGAAGGCGCCGCCAAGCTGGTGTGGATCGACCTCGAAACGCAACGCTCCGCGCCGCTGCCCAAGGCGTTCGTAGAGCTGTGCGCCTAAATTTGCGTTGCCTTCTGGTTCCGCCGGCCTTGTGACCGAACCGCTGCGCGCGGCGAGGCGTGGCAGTCGATTCCTGTAGAGCGGCACTACAGAATCTTCGATTTCTGAGCCAGATTGCCGCCGCGCCAAACATAAAGCGCAAGCAGCGGTTCCCGTTCGGTTCGCATGGCGTGGGGCACCCAGGCAGCATGGTGGATGAGGGTTCCCGGCGCTTTGCGAATCCAATCCCCATCGTCGCGTTTCCATTTCGCTGCACCTGCCAGCGGAAAATACATTTCCTCCGCCTCGTGACTGTGCAGGGGATATTCGAGGCCAGGTCCCAGCAACAGAAAGCCTGCGGCAATCCTGGAACTGGCTACAGGGCCCCGAAGACCGATCAGCTCCGTCCAGGCATAGCGCTCGAGAAAGAAGGCGCCAAAGTCATCGGGCGTATAGGTTTGTGCCCAAGCCAAAGAACGGGCGCCGGCAACCAACATCCTGACCAATGCGCGCGTGGTGGGAACCGCACCTTGCTCGAGGACGCCGATCCACTCGAGCACGGGGAGTCCTCGCGGCACCACACGGCGCCCCGATGCGATGCGCATCGGCCACTGAGACAAGAAGGACGATGCGGTCGGATCGCCCGTCATCCCGAGAAGATTGCGCGCCGAGCGGACAAGTGCGTTGACGGTGCGATCCTGGCTCCCCTGGGCGACGCGGTCGGGCATGCGGGCTGTCTTACTCCGAGTTACAGGTAATTCTGAAATGCGCTGGCTCGACGAGTTGTTGGTTCATCGCGCAACAGCGCGGTACGCGGCTTCCAGAGCGTGTACCAGGGATGGGTGAAGAGTTCCCAGTTTTGGTGATTGTCCGTGCGGAGCCGCAGGCGGCACCGAGAACCAGTCAGTGGTGTAGGGCAGATCGAGCGTCTGTTTCAGATCAAACTTCGTGTCGTAACTCAGGCCCGCGGCCTCGTAAGCGGCGGGGTTTCGTTCGCGGAGAATTGCAAACTCACCCCCATACAGTGTGGTCGTACGCTGGCTCGTTCCGTAGACGACCCGTAGCTCAAATTGGGGTGCGTCATCGTCGAAGACGGCCAGAATGAGGGCTGGTCGCGGTTTCGGCCGCGGGTTGATGTTGTCGGGGAAATGACACCAGACGATGTCGCCGGCCGTGGGCTCTGCCCACCAGCGCGTCATTTATGCGGATTCCATCTCGAACAGACTCGACCGGACCGACCGCTTGTTGCCTTGCGGCACGCGCTTCTTGATCTGTCGCACTTGCGCGGCTGACAGAGGGCCGTCATCCCCGTCGTACTGTGGCAGGACCTTGGCGGCGAGTTGATGCAGCGCCTGATGGATGGCTTGAGTCTCGTCTACACCCAAGTATGCCGCCAAGCGTTTCGCCGTCTTGCGGGTGACGCCTGACACGCTGTCGACGGTGCGGTAGCGAAAAGCAATCTGAACGTTCGGCTTGCGGGCAGCCATGATGATTCCTTTGTGCTGGATATCTAAAAGATATCTTGACGAAGCGACGTTGTCAATAGGCCTAGTGGAGCAACATGGACTTGGTAGCGATCTCAAGCAGCTCGCGCATGAACGCACGCCCCCGGCTCGATTGCCACCTGCAAAGCGGTCCGTACGACGCTGCGACCAGTCGGCCGAGCGGAACAGCGACGAGGCCGGACCCTCGCAAGCTCAGTTGGCATAGTCGGGCTCGACGCGATCCAGATAACGAAGGAACGCCGGCCATTCATACCGGCCGGGAAAGAAATCCCGCTCGTATTGTTGCCGTACCTTGCTGCAAACTTCCGGCGGCTGGAGGATGTATTCGCGTCCGGTAGCGAGCACCTCGATTTGCAGTGCGCAGGCCATTTCCAGCATATACATGCGCCAGAACGCTTCACCCACCGACTGTCCGACGGTCATCAGTCCGTGACTCCTCAAGATCATTTGCTTCTTGTCACCCAGATTGGCCGCGAGACGATCGCTTTCGGCGGTGTCGTCCGAGATGCCTTCATAGTCGTGGTAGGCGGTGTCGCCATGAAACATCATCGCTTCCTGCGAGAGCGGGAGCAATCCCTCCTTGAGGCACGCCACGGCCTGTCCGCCACGGCTGTGGGTGTGCATCACGCACATCACGTCGGCGCGCGCCTTGTAGAGGCCGCCGTGGATGACGTAGGCGGCCAAATTCAACGATTGGGCGGGCGTATCCACCGCTTGCCCGTCGAGCGTCATCTTGACCAGATTCGAGGCTGTGACCTCGTCGTAGCGGCAGCCCAGCTCGAAAACCAGAATCGTGTTCGGCGCGTCAGGCACGCGCGCGGTGATGTGGTTCCAGATCACCTTGCCCATCCGGTGCCTGTCGGCGAGGCGATAGCAGGCTGCCAGGTCGACGCGCTGCTTCCATTCCGCTTCACTACAGGCCCTGCGTGGTGCGTGCGAATGGATCATGTTCATGGCTCTCCCTCCTGCTGGCGCCAGAGTGCATTGGGCTCGCGCCCGAGGACTCGCCGGACCATCGGCATGAATTCGTCCAACGGCATCGTGTCGTAGCCGGGATCGAAGGATATCGAGTCCCAGCGCTCGCAGAACTGTGCGCAGGGGTCGAAATGCGGATGGCCACGGAACCTGTCGCGCGCATCGCGATCCTTGCCGATGTGGTGCCAGTAATAATGGCCCTGGAAGATCGCGTGGTGAGCAAGTATCCAGTGGGTGCGCGGCCCGATGAATGGCCGCAGGATTTCGGCGCCGACAGCGGCATGATTGATCGGCGATACCCGGTCGGCGACGTCGTGGAACAATGCCGCGAAGACCATTTCATCATCCGCGCCATCGCGATGGGCGCGCGTGGCCGTCTGCAGCGCATGTCGCATCGCCGTCAAGGGGTAGCCGGTCTCGCGGTCGGTGTCGCGGAACATTGCCAGGAGGTCGTCCGGATAGGACCGGTTCAAGCCGTGATCGAGTGCTTCGAGGTACCGGTACTCCTCCGTTGTCCCGTCGGCCAGGCGAGTGAAACGTATGTCCATGGAAAACCTCCGCGAATGCTCGTCATGAACCATCAGGGCTCGGCGCAAGCCACCGCCGCAAGCGGCTCGACACCGTCGCCTTGCAGCCCCTGAAGCTCCGCCGGGCTCCAATGGCAACGGTAGCGGCGCTCCGGAAGCTCCTGCCAGGCCGGCTCGACCTCCAGGCATTCGACGCCCTTGCGTCGATGGCAACGCGCGCTGAAGATGCAGCCAGGCCGATGCTTGTCGGCTTCGGAAATGTGCCCGGCCAAACGCACCCGCTGTGACGTGGCCGTCGGATCCGGCAGTTGCGTCGCCGAAAACAGCGCCTCGGTGTAAGGATGCACCGGGCGTCGATCGAAGCTTTCGGCGCTGCCTTCCTCGATTACTTCGCCCAGGTACATCACCACGATACGGTCCGCCATATAGCGCACGATGGACAGATCGTGCGATACGAAAACGTAGGAAGCACGCCCGTCGCGCTGGAGATCGAGGAGCAGTTGGCAGATGGCGGATTGCACCGAGACGTCGAGCGAGGAAAGCGGCTCATCGCAGAGGACGAGCTCCGGCGCGGAGAGGAAGGCCCGGGCAATCGCAATCCGTTGCTTCTCGCCGCCGCTCAACTCGCGAGGGAGGCGGTATTGATACTGCGGGTCCAGCCGCACCTCCTCCAGCGCCTTTTCGATGCGCCGCTGTGCCTCGCCCGCTTCGACCGGTCGCAGGGACATCAAATGCCGACGCAGCGTCGTACCCACCGTCAGTGACGGATTCAGCGTGGACTCGGGGTCCTGAAAAACCATCTGCATGGTCTTCAGGATGCTTTGGTCGCGAGCCATGAGGCTGGCCGGCAGATCGATCCCCAGATACGTCGTTGTTCCCCGGTCGGCAGTCTCCAGGCCGGCGATGCACCGCAGGAGCGTGCTTTTGCCCGAGCCGCTTTCGCCCACAAGACCGACGATCGCGCCACGCGCAACACGCAGCGATGCATGATTGACCGCGCGCACGGTGGCGCCGCGACGCCCAAACGTCTTGCTTAGCCCGGTAGCGTCCAACACCAGGTCGTCGGTGGGTTCGACCAGCGTTGCCGGATGATCGATCGGAACGACCGCCTTGCCGGCTTGCGCGTGCCAGCACCGTACCGAGTGGCCCGTCGAGATCGGGCTCCAGCCTGGTGCGATCGCACATTGCGCCGTTTGCGCGGGACAGCGGTTGCGAAAGATGCATTCTTCGGTGTGCGGATTTCGTGCGTGCAACTC
>JBDUCE010000179.1:0-5603 GCA_040003635.1 Betaproteobacteria bacterium | reverse complement strand
GCATCAAGGTCGAGCTGTGGCGCGCCCTCTCGGACAAGGTGGTGCAGCGGACGATCACCGAGGCGCAGGCCCGCCGCAACACCGTGGATGTGGTGGAAACCAACGGTCCCGAGCTCGAAATGATCACGCGGGAGAAACTTTTCTCCGAGTTCTATAGCCCGCATGTGGCGGATCTTCCGCCGTATGCCATTCCCGCGCACCGGCAATGGGTTTCCGACCGCATGAACTTCTTCGTGGTCGCCTTCAACACCGCCAAGGTGAAAAAGGAGGAGTTGCCGAAGACCTACGAAGGTTTCCTGGATCCCCGGTGGAAGGGTCGCCTCGGGATCGAGGCTACCGACTCGGAGTGGCTTGCCGCCATCGTGAAGCAGTGGGGCGAGGAACGCGGCATGAGTTATTTCCGGAAGCTCGCCGACATGAAGCCGGATATGCGCAAGGGGCACGTGCTGCTGGCCGAGCTCATTTCCGCGGGCGAGGTGCCGGTGGGCCTGACCGTCTACAACGCCAACGCCGAATCGATGAAACGCCGCGGTGGCCCCATCGATTGGGTGGCGGTGGAACCAGTCATCGCACGGCCCCAGGGAATCGGCGTGGCGAAAAATGCGCCGCATCCCCACGCGGCCCTGCTGTTCGCCGATTTCGTGCTTTCCCAGGAAGGCCAGGAGCTCTTCAATTCGCTCGGCCGGGTTCCTTCGAGCCTCAAGGTCAAGAGCAACCTCAACAACTTCAAATACACCATGGCGGATCCGGCCATCATTCTCGACGAAAACGACAAGTGGGAAAAAATCTGGAACGACCTGTTCATGAAAAAGTGACAGCGCGCTGCGCAATGGTTTTGCCTGCGCGGGGATGCAGGGTCTTGTGCGGGTCCTCGATGTTTGGTACCGTGCGTTCCACATGAAGGGATGAGGTTCTGATACATGGAACGAAAAGCCAAGGCTCCGGCGAAGCCCAAAACCCGACTTTCTTCGGTCGCCAACTCCATTCGCCTCATCAAGGCGTTCTCGGACAGCGAATACGAAATCGGCATCAGCAACCTTGCCAAGCGGCTGGGTCTTGCCAAGAGCACGGTGCATCGCCTCGCCAGTACGCTGATCGAGGCGGGGATGCTGGAGCAGAACAGCGATACCGGCCGTTATCGCCTCGGACTCTCGCTGTTCGAACTGGGCTCGCTCGTCCGCCGCAAGATGGACGTGTCGAGCGAGGCCAAGCCGTACCTCAAGACGCTTCGCGAAAAGACGGGCGAGACCGTCCATCTCGCGATTCTGGACCATGCCAGTGTGCTCTTCATCAATAACCTCGAGAGCGAGCACGCGGTGCGGATGAGCGTGAATGTCGGCGTGCGGGCGCCGGCGCATTGCACGGCGGTCGGCAAGGCCTTGCTCGCCTATCAACCGATCGAGACCCTGGAGCAGGTGATCCGCGACGGCATGCGCTCTTCCACGCCGAAGACCATCATCGATTCCGCCGAGTTGCGCCAGGACCTCGCTACGGTGCGCGCGCGCGGCTATGCGATCGACGACGAGGAATTGGAGACCGGCCTTCGTTGCATCGCTGCGCCCATCCGCGATCATTCGGGGAGCGTGGTTGCCTCGACCAGCGTCGCCGGTCCGGCGCAGCGCATGACCAAGAAGGCATTGATGGCGTTCGCGCCCGACGTGATCGCCGCGGCGGACGCAATTTCCGCCCGCCTGGGTTACAAGTCGCTGCGCTTCGTGCCGCTTCAACGTCGCGCCTGATGGCCTGACGCAGCACGCACGACGCCGCCAACCAGCCCGACAAGGCTTCGCGGTGAAAGAAGCGCTCGTTGCGGCTGGCATTGCCGCGGCGATTACCAAGCCGTCCACCACCCCAATTACCCGGCCTGCAACCATGCCAACGATTACCATCGCCGACACGGGGTACTCCTACGAATGTCCTCACGACGACACGCTTACCCGTGCGGGACTTCGCGCCGGCCTGGGAATGCCGTACGAATGCAACGTCGGTTGCTGCGGGACCTGCAAGGTTGAATTGATGGAAGGTCAGGTCGAGTCGGCGTGGCCCGAAGCGCCCGCTCTCAACGATCGCGATCGCAAGCGGCAACGCGTTCTGGGCTGCCAATCGCGGCCGGTGTCGGATTGCACGATCAAGGTCCGGTTGACGGACAACGCAGCGACAGCACCGCGCCCGCGGCGCTTCAAGGGTCGGCTCGCCGCGATCGGCGATCTTACCCACGACATCCGCGAGTTCCGGTTTCGCGGCGATGCCCCGGCGCAGTTCCTGCCCGGGCAGTACCTGCTCTTTCGCCTGCCTGGCGTCCCGGGACAACGCGCTTACTCGATGTCCAATGTGCCGGATGACTCAGGCGAGTGGCACTTCCAGGTGAAACGCGTCCCCGGCGGCCGCTGCACCGGGACGCTTTTCGATGTGCTGCGAATCGGCGGCGAGGTGGACCTCGATGGTCCCTATGGCCACGCCTACCTGCGCACCGAAAGCCCGCGCGACATCGTATGCATTGCGGGCGGGTCAGGGCTCTCGCCGGTGATGTCGATCGCGCGCGCCGTGATGCGCGACCCCGCGCTCGCGAATCGCAAGCTGCACTTCTTCTACGGTGGCCGCGGCCCCGCAGACATTTGCGGTGAGGACATGCTGCAGGCGCTGCCCGGTTACGGTCAGCGGCTGTTCTTCTACCCCGCCGTTTCCATGCCCGAGCTCGACACCGCGGGCGCATGGCAGGGCCGCGTCGGCTATGTGCACGAACATGCCAGGGACGTTCTCGGCACGGACCTGCCCCGGTACGAGTTCTATTTCGCCGGCCCGCCGCCGATGGCAATGGCGGTGCAGCGAATGCTGATTCAGGCCCGGGTTCCCATGAGCCAGATTCATTTCGACCAATTCTTCTGACGCGCCGGAAGAAGGTTCTTGCAGACATACCGGAGGAGAGCGCAGTGTCGAAGCTTAGAATCGCGCTGGGTTGCTGGGATTACGATCGCACGCGGGCGCTCATGGATGGAAGCGTGCAGCCCGACGGCATCGATCTCAACTATCTCAGCATGCCGGTGGAGGAAACGTTCTTTCGCATGTTGCGCCACCGCGAGTTCGATGCCGCCGAGCTGTCGCTCTCGTCGTATTGCATCTCACGCTCGAAGCCGGAACAGCCGTTCGTCGCCATCCCGGTGTTTCCATCGCGGTTTTTCCGTCACTCCTGCATTTACGTGAATGCGGCGAGCGGCATCAGGGAGCCGCGGGATCTCATCGGCAAGCGCGTGGGCAACCCCGAGTATCAGATGACCGCGCCGGTGTGGATTCGCGGCATCCTCGCCGAGCGTCATGGGGTGCCGGTGGACAGCGTCACCTATTGCACCGGCGGCGAGGAAGAGCCCGGCCGGTCCGAAAAGATCAAGCTCGATCTGCCCTCCAATATCCGCGTCGAGCCCATCGGCGCGCAACAGACCCTCTCGCAGATGCTCGCCGACGGCGAGATCGACGCACTCTACACGGCGCGCATGCCATCGTCGTTTCAAGGTGGCAGCGGCAAGGTCAAGCGACTGTTCGAGAATTTCGTCGAGGTTGAAAAAGAGTATTACCGCGAGACCGGCATTTTTCCGATCATGCACACGGTGGCGATCCGTCGCGAGGTTTACGAGGCCAACCGCTGGGTCGCACAATCGCTGTACAAGGCGTTTTGCGAAGCGCAACAGCGCAATTATCGCGATCTCGGCGAGACGGCGGCACTGAAGGCGAGCCTGCCGTGGCTTACCGCGCACCTCGAGGAAGCGCGTGCGCTCATGGGCGCTGATTTCTGGCCGTACGGCTTTGCCAATAACCGCAAGACCCTCGAAACGTTTGTGCGCTATCACTTCGAGCAGGGCCTGTCGAAGACGATGCTCCAACCCGAGCAACTCTTTGCCCCGGAAACGCTCGAAGCCTTCAAGATCTGAACAGATTGCCGCGGTTCGCCGGAGCCCTACGCATGCCCGATCCCAACGACGCCGACCCCAAGCGCTCGCACCGCCTCGATGACCACCTCTACGGGGAGGGGTTCGATCATGTCCACGACGAAGGCGACGCTGCCGATCACGACCACGATCATTTCGAGGACGGAGGACCGCTCGAGGAAAACCCGCTGTGGCTCGCCGATCACGTCACGCTGCGCAGCGTGGGCATCGACATCGGCTCCTCGGGCACTCAGGTCATTTTTTCGGAGCTGAAGCTGCGCCGCCTGGGTGAGGACCTGTCGAGCCGGTACGTCGTCACCTCGCGCCAGACGCTGTACCAATCACCGGTGACGCTCACACCGTATGCGAGCGAGGAGCAGATCGACGAGACCCGGCTCGGTGCCATCATCGATGCTGCCTACGATGCCGCCGGCATTCACCCCGACGCCATCGACACCGGCGTGGTGATCCTCACCGGCGAAGCATTGCGCCGCGAGAACGCGCAGGCGATCGCGGGGGTGCTGGCGGAGCAGGGCGGTGAATTCGTCTGCGCCAGCGCCGGCCACCACATGGAAGCCATGCTGGCGGCCTACGGCTCCGGCGCCGCGCGGGTTTCGCATGACCGGCAGGAGCGCGTCCTCAACATCGACATCGGTGGCGGCACCACCAAGCTCGCGTTGGTCGAGAACGGGCGGGTCGTCGCGACGGCGGCGGTGCACATTGGCGGGCGCCTCGCGGTGGTGGATGTGGAAGGGCGTCTGGTCCGGCTGGATCCGGCGGGGCGGCAGCTCGCACGGGCGGCCGGCCAGGTCTGGAAAAAAGGCGAGGTGGTGTCCCCGGCAGCGATGGATGCGGTGGCCGAATGGATGGCCGACGCCTTGCTCGACGCGGTACGCACCCGGCCGTTGCCGGACGCGGTGGCGCCGCTTTATCTCACCGATTTGATCGCGGAGCCGGGAGCGGTGGCCGGGGTGATGTTTTCCGGTGGCGTCGGTGAATACGTGTATCAGCGCGAAACGCGCGATTTCGGCGACATGGGGCGAAGGCTCGGGAGCGCCATTCGCCGCCGGCTCGATGCGGGAGCACTGCCCTGGCCGCTTTACCCCGCAGGCGAATGCATCCGCGCCACCGCGCTGGGTGCGTCGGAATACAGCGTCCAGCTCTCCGGGAACACGGTGTACATCTCCGATCCGGCGGTGCTTCTGCCGCGCAAGAATCTGCAGGTGCTGCTGCCCGATTTCTCATGCGGCGCAGCGATCGACCCGGAGGCGCTGGCGCAGGCCATTGGCAGGCATTTTCGCGCCTTTGACCTCATCGAAGGCGAAGGCGAGGTGGCGCTGGCGTTTCGATGGCAGGGCGCGCCGTCCCACGAGCGGGTGGCGGCATTCGCCGAAGGCTTGCGCCGCGGCCTGGCGCGAACGATTGCCGCGGGCCAGCCGGTCTTCGTGATTCTCGACGGCGACATCGCCCAGACACTCGGGGCCATCCTGCGCGAGGAATGCGCCATCACCAGCGAGATCCTGGTGATCGATGGCGTGACCTTGGGGGACCTCGATTACATCGATCTCGGCCGCATCCGCATGCCGTCTTTTACCGTCCCGGTGACCGTCAAGTCTCTGGTCTTCAGTGACGACCCGCGCGCGGTGCCCGGCGAGGCGGGATACCGGCGCCATCTTCATCACC
>JBDUCE010000178.1:0-5627 GCA_040003635.1 Betaproteobacteria bacterium | reverse complement strand
CATTGCGTTCGTGCAACGCCGGCGGCATTCGGCGGCGGCCGCAGGGTGGGCCTTCGCCAATGCGGCGATCATCGCCGCCTACACGTTGGTGGATGGCGCCGGTGCCCGTGCCTCCGGCAACGTCGGCAGCTACGTGGCTTGGCTTTGTGTGCTGGAAGGCCTGCCTTTTCTGCTGTGGATCCAGTTGCGGCGCGGCCGCGCCGCGATTACGTATGTACGGAGCTCATGGCGCCGCGGCCTCCTGGCGGGCGCAGGGAGCGTTGCCGCCTACGGCATCGTGCTATGGGCGATGACCCGCGCCCCCGTGGCGGCAGTGGCGGCCCTGCGGGAGACGTCCGTACTGTTCGCGGCCGTGATCGGCGCCCTGTGGCTGCGCGAAGGCTTCGGCGTAGCGCGGATCGCGGGTGCGGCGAGCGTGGTCGCCGGCATCGCGGCATTGAAACTCTGATCGATAGCGATTTCCTGATGAGGGCAGCATGAATCTTCCGCCGGACGAAGCGAGTATCGTGATTGTCGGTGGCGGCATCGCGGGCGTTTCGACCGCCTACCACCTGGCACATCTCGGCGTGCGCGATGTCGTGCTGCTCGAGCAGGGGCGCCTCACGTGCGGCACCACATGGCACGCCGCGGGACTGGTCGGCCAGACGCGCGCGACGCGCAATGCAACCCGCATGAGCCGGTATGGCATCGAGCTGTATTCGAGGCTCGAGCAGGAAACCGGTCTCGCCACCGGCTGGAAGCAATGCGGCAGCCTCAATGTCGCGAAGACGCCCGAGCGCCTCACCATGCTCAAGCGCCAGATGGCGCGGGCAAGGAGCTTCGGCATCGAGTTCGAGTTCATCTCTCCGGCGGAGGCCGGCCGCATCGCGCCGATCCTTCGCACCGACGATCTTTGCGGCGCGGTATGGATTCCCGGTGACGGCAAGGCCAATCCCACCGATCTCACCCAATCGCTCGCCAAGGGCGCGCGCATGCAGGGCGCGACCCTGCTCGAAGGCGTGCAGGTTACGGGCGTGGAAGTCCGCGGCGGCCGCGTCGCCGGCGTGGCGTGGCGTGCAGGAGAGGCAACCGGCACGATGCGATGCGAGACCCTCGTCAATTGCGGCGGCCAGTGGGCACGTGCGTTCGGACGCATGGCCGGTGTCACCGTGCCGCTCTACGCCGCCGAGCACTTCTATCTCGTCACCAAGCCGATTCCCGGCATTACACCATCGATGCCGGTGATCCGCGATCCCGATGGCTATCTGTATTACAAGGAAGAGGTGGGGGGGCTGGTGATGGGCGGCTTCGAGCCGCATGCGAAGCCGTGGAACATCGATCCCATCCCGGAGCGCTTCGAATTTCAACTGCTCCCCGAAGACTGGGACCAGTTCCAGATCCTGATGGAAAACGCGATCCATCGCACGCCGTGTCTCGAAACGGCGCAAGTGAAGCTCCTTCTCAATGGCCCCGAGAGCTTCACGCTCGATGGCAATTTCCTTCTCGGCGAGGCGCCGGAAGTAGCGCGTTACTTTGTATGCGCCGGCTTCAATTCGGCTGGCATTGCCAACGCCGGGGGCGCCGGCAAGCTGGTCGCGGAATGGATCGTCCACGGTGCCGCACCGCTCGACCTCTGGGATGTCGACATCCGCCGCTTTGCACCGCTGCACGGCAACCGCCGGCATCTCGCCGACCGCACCGTCGAGTCGCTGGGCTTGCATTACGCCATGCGCTGGCCGCGCGAAGAGCTCGCGACGGTGCGGCCGCTGCGGCGATCGCCGCTTTATGACCGGCTGAAGCAGAAGGGCGCAGTGTTCGGGACCAAGATGAACTGGGAGCGCGCCAATTATTTCCTGCCGTCGGGTGCCGGCCTGCCCGCCTATACCTTCGATACGCCGGGCTGGCTGCCTTATGTGCTGGAGGAGCAGCGCGCGTGCCGGGAGGACGTCGTGGTGTTCGATCAGACGTCGTTCTCGAAATTCATGCTCAAGGGCCGCGACGCCCTCGCTGTTTTGCAACGCCTGGCAGCAAACGAGATCGACGTGGCCATCGGGCGCATCGTCTATACCGCGATGCTCAATGCGCGCGGCGGCTTCGAAAGCGATCTCACCATCGTGCGCCTCGCCGCGGATGCCTTTTTCATCATCACCGGATCGAGCCAGACCACCCGTGATTTTTCCTGGATCGAGCGTCATATCGCTCACGACGAGCATGCGAGCCTGGTCGATGTGACCAGCGGCTACGCGGTCATCTCGCTGATGGGCCCCAAGGCCGAAGCCTTGCTCGGACGCATCTCGCCCGACGACCTGTCGAAGACGGGCATGCCGTTCGGCAGCACGCGCGAGATCGACATCGGCCACACCCGTGTTCGGGCCGCCCGCATGAGCTATGTCGGCGGGCCCGGCTATGAGCTTTACGTACCTACCGACCAATGCCTGACGCTCTACGACGCACTCGAAAGCGCAGGCGCGGAATTCGGACTCAAGGATGCGGGCTATTACACCATCGATGCGCTGCGCATCGAAGCAGGCCGCCGCGCGTGGGGGGCCGAGCTCTCGCCTGACGAAACACCCTGGGAAGCCGGGCTCGAGTACGCCGTGAAGCTCGACAAACCTGCCGCATTCACCGGGCGCGAGGTGTTGAGGGCACAAGCGCAAACGCCACCGAAGAAGAGGCTGGTGCTGTTCACGTTCGACGACCCCGCCGCGTTCCCGTGGGGTGGCGAGCCCATCCTGATGGACGGCCGCAGCGTGGGCGAGCTTACCTCGGCCGGTTACAGCCGTCGGCACGGCCGCGCGGTGGCGATGGGTTATGCGCGCGCCGACAGTCCTTTGGCCGACGCCGTTCTATTGAATGCCAGGTACGAGATCGAGATCGCGGGAACGCGCCACCAGGTGACACCGCATCTCACGCCTCCCCGAGGATGAATCGCGTTTTGCTAGGCGGATGCGGCCGGGTATGGTTTCATCCACTTTCACCATGACGACACTGACGACGCCCCACCGCTACCCTGCCTCGCCGCGGCGCGGCCGCACGCCCGGTAAGCCGGGCGCGGTGCCCGGGCAGGTGCAAAGCCTCACCCGCGGCCTGCAGATACTGGAAGCACTCGGGCGGGCGGAGGGCGGACTTACGCTCACGGAAGTCGGCCATCGCGTCGCACTGCCGCCATCGACCACGCATCGGCTGCTGGCGACGCTGGAAAAAATGCGCTACGTCTACCAGGCCGGCGATCTTGGCCTGTGGTACGTCGGCTTGCAGGCGTTCGCAGTCGGCTCGAGCTTTCTCGGCAATCGTGATTTCGTTGGCCAAAGCCACACTTATATGCGCCGCCTGATGGAGCAATCCGGCGAAACGGCGAACCTCGCCGTGCTCGACGGCAGCGAGGCCGTCTTCATAGCACAAGTGCAGTGCCGCGAGATCATGCGCTTGCTGGTCAAGCTCGGCAGCCGCGCGCCGTTGCACGCCTCGGGTGTGGGCAAGGCGATTTTCGCGGCGTTGCCGGACGAGCAGATCGATGCCATCCTCAAAGTGCGCGGATTGCCCCGCATCACCGAAAGCACGATCGTCGCGCCGGAGACCATGTGGGCGGCGCTGCGCGTCATCCGGCAGCGCGGCTGGTCATTCGACGACGAGGAGCATTTGCTAGGCACGCGCTGTGTGGCCGCGTCGATCTACGACGAGCATGCGGAGCCGCTCGGCGCCATTTCCCTTGCTGGCCCCGCCACGCGATTGCCCGATGTCCGGATCAAGCAACTGGGACAGCTCGTCGCGCACATCGCGGAAGAGTTGACGCGCAAGGTCGGGGGCCGGTGGCCGCATCCCTATTGATTCGTCACGCCGGACCGGCGCGTGCCACCCGGCCCGTCATCCGCTCCCAGCGATCCTCCAGTGTCGGCGCCAACGCCTGCTGCCAGTCCCGCAGGAGGAGCCCGGCGCCCTCCGGGTCGTTGCACACCAGCACCACGTCGCAGCCCGCGACAAGGGCGGCGTCCGCGCGCTGCACCATGTCACCCGCGCTTCTTGCACCTGCCATGCCGAGGTCGTCCGAAAAGATCATCCCGTCGAACCGAAGGCATTTTCGCAGCACGTCCTGCAGCCACTTCGACGAGTACCCGGCGGGGAGCGCGTCGACGGCAGGATAGATCACGTGCGCCGGCATGATCGCTTCCAGGCCGTGGCCGATCATCGCGCCGAATGGCACGAGATCATCAACCATCAGTGCATCGAGCGTGCGCTCGTCAATGGGCAGATGCGTATGTGAGTCCGCTTCCGCAAAACCATTTCCCGGGAAATGCTTGCCGACCGCGGGCATGCCACCGGCACGCAAGCCGACATGCAATGCCACCGCCAGGTGGGCCACTGCATTGGGATTGCGGTGGAAGGCGCGATCGCCGATCACGCCGCTGCGCGCATGATCGAGATCGAGGACGGGGGTGAAACTGAAGTCGATGCCGCACGCGCGCAACTCGGAGGCAAGGGTCCATCCCAGGCGCGTGGTCTCGCGCGCTGCGGCACCGACGTCGCGGTCCCACCACTCGCCCAGCGTGCGCATGGGCGGGATGGCAGAGAACTCACCCCGGAACCGCTGCACGCGTCCGCCCTCATGATCGACGCCGATCAGCAACGCGGGCGAGCGCAGCGCCGCAATCGACGCTGCCAGGGCCTGGAGCTGCGCCGGCGATTCATAGTTCCGGCTGAAGAGAATGACGCCACCGACCAATGGATGCAGCAGGCGTTCCCGCTCTTCGGGTGTCACTGCGCAGCCGGCGATGTCGAGCATCACCGGACCACGCGGTGCGTGCAGCGAAGCGCCCTGCGAGGTCACGGTGATGCCGCGCCGCCGGGGCGGACGGCGGCTTCCCGCAGCAATCCTTTCATGGTGCGAACGGCCTCGCGCAAGCCGACGAACACCGCGCGCGAAACGATCGCATGGCCGATGTGCAGCTCCCGGACGCCGGGGAGCGCGGCGACGGGCTGGACGTTGAAGTAGTTGAGCGCGTGGCCAGCATTGAAGCGCATTCCTGCCGCCTGGATGGCGGCCCCCGCAGCGCGCAGTTTCGCGATCTCCTCCAGCACTGCCGCTGACTGCGCGTCGCGGCCGCGGGCATGGAAGGCGTGCGCGTAGGGCCCGGTATGCAGTTCGCACACCCGGGCGCCGATGCGCGCCGCCGCTTCCACCTGACGCAACTCGGCATCGATGAAAACACTGGTGACGATGCCCGAGGCGCCGAGCTGCTGCACGGCATCCCGAAGCCTGCCTTCCAGGGCCGCAACGTCGAGGCCGCCTTCGGTGGTGATCTCATGCCTGCCTTCGGGCACCAGCATCGCCATTTCCGGCCGCAGGCGGCAGGCGATGTCGAGCATCTCGGGTGTTGCCGCCATCTCCAGGTTGAGCTTGATATGAACGAGCTCCCGAAGCCGCCGCACATCTTCGTCCTGGATGTGCCGGCGGTCCTCGCGCAAGTGAACGGTGATGCCATCCGCGCCGCCGAGATGCGCTTCCGCGGCCGCCCACACCGGGTCGGGCTCGTAGGTGCGGCGCGCCTCGCGCAAGGTCGCGACGTGGTCGATGTTGACACCAAGCTCAATCACGTCCGGAATTCCTTTCATTGAGCGGCGGAAAAGGCGCGCGGAACGCGTCCTCGTCC
>JBDUCE010000177.1:0-5638 GCA_040003635.1 Betaproteobacteria bacterium | reverse complement strand
GAAGGTATGCCTGAACATCATTGCCACCGACAGGATCGTCGCGAGCGGATTCGCCTTCTGCTGGCCGGCAATGTCGGGGGCGGACCCGTGGATCGGCTCGTAGAGACCCTTGTTTGCGGCATCGAGCGAGGCCGAGGGCAGCATGCCGATGGACCCCGCCAGCATCGAAGCTTCGTCGGAAAGAATGTCGCCGAAGAGATTGCCGGTCACGATGACATCGAACTGCTTCGGATTGCGCACCAGTTGCATCGCCGCGTTGTCGACGTACATGTGGGTGAGCGCCACTTCGGGATACTCGGCCGCCATGCTGGTGATGACCTCCCGCCAGAGCATGCTGGTGTCGAGCACGTTGGCCTTGTCGACCGAGCATAGCCGCCGGCTTCGCTTCATTGCCGCCTCGAATCCGACCCGTGCAATGCGTGTAATTTCGCTCTCGCTGTAGAGCATGGTGTCGAAGCCCTCGGCCTCGCCGCCGGCATTGATGCGCCGCCCTCGGGGCTGACCGAAGTAGATGTCGCCTGTCAGCTCGCGGACGATGAGAAGATCGAGTCCGTCAACGATTTCAGGCTTGAGCGACGAGGAATCGGCCAGCTCGGGATGAAGAAAAGCGGGACGCAGGTTGGCGAACAGCCCCAAGCCCTTGCGCAACCCCAGGATGCCCTGTTCCGGCCGCAATGCGCGCGGCAGGGTGTCGTATTGCGGGCCACCCACCGCGCCCATCAGGATTGCATCGGCCTCTTGGGCAAGGGTGAGGGTAGCGGGCGGCAGCGGGACCTTTGCCGTGTCATAGCCTGCGCCGCCGATCGGCGCGGTCTCGGTCTCGAGGAAGACCCCCTCGCGCCGCAGCGCCTCGAGCACCTTGAGCGCTTCGGCCACGATCTCCGGGCCGATGCCGTCGCCCGGCAGGACGGCGACTTTCATCGCCGGATTTCGGGCTGCGACGCGCGCGCCGTCACGAATTCGGTGCCGCCATCAGACGAGCCACGGCTGCTCGTGCAGCCGGCGCGACTCGAAATCGCGTATGGCGTCCGCATGCCCCAGCGTCAAGGCGATGTCGTCGAGCCCGTTCAGCAGGCAATGCTTGCGAAACGTTTCGACTTCGAAGCGCCATTGCATCACGCCGTCCGGGGTTGCAACGGCCTGCCGCTCGAGATCGATGGTCAACTCGAACCCGGGGTGAACATCGACGGCGGCGAACAGTTGGTCCAGTGCATTTTCCGGCAGCACGATCGGCAGCAGTCCGTTCTTGAAACAGTTGTTGAAAAAGATGTCCGCATAAGAGGGCGCAATGAGCGCCCGGAAGCCGAAGTCGAGAAGCGCCCACGGGGCGTGCTCCCGCGAGCTGCCGCAACCGAAGTTGCGGCGCGCCAGCAGGATCTTCGCACCCCGGTACCGCGGCAGATTCAACACGAAATTCGGATTCTCGGGCCGGCTGCCGTTGTCGCTTCCGGGCTCGCCCCGGTCCAGGTAGCGCCATTCGTCGAACAGGTTGGGGCCGAAGCCCGAGCGCTTGATCGACTTCAGGAACTGCTTGGGGATGATCGCGTCGGTATCGACGTTGGCGCGATCGAGCGGCGCCACGAGGCCGGTAACGGTGCGGAATGGATTCATCAGTATTTGTTCTTGTCGGCCGCCTTTTCCACGGCGCCGCCGGTCGCCTTCACGTCCTTGCCCACACCTTCGACCGTATTGCAGCCGGAGATGACGAGGGCGAGGCCTGCCACTGTTGCGAGTGCTGCGAGCTTCTTCCACATAGTTGTTTTCCTTTGGAGACGGGACTACACGAGTCGACGGATGTCGACGAAATGTCCGGCGATCGCGGCGGCGGCCGCCATCGCCGGGCTGACGAGATGGGTGCGGCCGCCCGCCCCTTGGCGGCCCTCGAAATTGCGATTGGACGTGGACGCGCAACGCTCGCCCGGCTCCAGCCGGTCATCGTTCATGGCAAGACACATCGAGCATCCCGGCTCGCGCCAGTCGAAGCCCGCATCGCGAAATACGCGGTCGAGGCCCTCGCGCTCGGCTTGCGCTTTCACCAGGCCCGAGCCCGGCACCACCATCGCCAACCGCACACTGGGCGCGACGTGCCGGCCGCGTGCCACCTCTGCGGCCGCGCGCAAATCCTCGATGCGAGAATTGGTACACGAGCCGATGAACACCTTGTCGATCGCAATGTCCGCGATGGGAGTGTTGGGGGTAAGGCCCATGTATTGCAGGGCCCGCGCCATGCCCTCGCGCCGGGCCGGATCGCGTTCCTGGTCGGGATCGGGAACGCGCCCATCGACCGCCACCACCATTTCAGGCGACGTGCCCCAGGTGACCTGCGGCCGCAGCGACGAAACGTCGATATCGACCACGCGATCGAACGTCGCCTCCGGGTCACTGCGCAAGGTACGCCAATACGCCACGGCCTGGTCCCACAACTCGCCCATCGGCGCCAACGGCCGCCCGCGCAGGAAGTCGAGGGTGGTGTCGTCCACGGCGATCATGCCGGCGCGCGCCCCGGCCTCGATCGCCATGTTGCACACCGTCATGCGGCCCTCCATGCTGAGCGCGCGTATCGCCGAGCCCGCGAACTCGATGGCGTAGCCGCTTCCTCCTGCGGTGCCGATGCGGCCGATCACTGCCAGCGCGAGGTCCTTGGCCGTCACCCCCGCCGGCAATCGTCCTTCCGCGCGCAGCAGCATCGATTTCGTTTTTTTGGTGATGAGACACTGCGTGGCCAGCACGTGCTCGACTTCGGAAGTGCCGATTCCAAATGCCAGCGCCGCGAAGGCGCCGTGGGTGCTGGTGTGGGAGTCGCCGCACACGACGGTCATGCCGGGAAGTGTCGCGCCCTGCTCCGGTCCGATCACATGCACGATGCCTTGGCGCCGGTCGCGAAAGGGGAAATAGGCCTTGGCACCGGTTGCCGCAATGTTGGCATCGAGCGTCTCGACCTGGAGGCGCGAGATCGGGTCGCGGATGCCTTGCGCCCAATCCTTGGTGGGGGTGTTGTGGTCCGCGGTCGCCACAATCGATTCGACACGCCAGGGCTTGCGGCCCGCGAGCCGCAGTCCCTCGAACGCCTGCGGACTCGTCACCTCATGCACGAGATGGCGGTCGATATAGAGGAGCGCCGTGCCATCCGCTTCCGAGCGGACGACATGGCTTTCCCAAAGCTTGTCGTAAAGGGTACGTCCGGCCATCGTGGTCCTTGTGCTGCACCGCGGTAAAAAGTCAAAGGTAGCGATAAACCGGACGCCGCGCAAGCGCCGGCGTCCACCCGCTAAAGCGCCTGCCCTTGCGCCCGCAGCGGGAGGATTGTTTTTGCCTCGCCCGACCCGGTCCGATGGAGCGCGTCCGCCACGAGAGCCGTAATGGCCGTCGCCGTGCCGGGCGCGAAAGGATCGAAGGCCAGCGCCGGCAGCGCACGCAACCACGTGCACTGCCGCTTGGCGAGTTGGCGGGTGGCGACGATGCCCTTTTCGCGCAATTGCGCGGCGCTCGAGCGGCCCTCCAGATGCTCCCACGCCTGGCGGTAGCCCACGCACCGCATCGAGGGCAGCGCGGGCGAAAGTGCAAAACGATGGCGCAACGCACGCAACTCGTCCACGAGTCCTGCCGTCAGCATGGCATCGAAGCGATCGGCAATGCGCTGATGCTGCGAGGAGCGCTCCGGCGGCAGCAGCGCGATCGAGACCAGCGGCCCCGGCAGGTTCGGCCTTTGCCGGATGCCGTGCAGTGACGACAGCGGCGAGCCCGTCAGCGCGAAAACTTCAAGGGCGCGCTGGATGCGCTGGGCGTCCAGCGGGGCCAGGCGCTTCGCCGTCACGGGGTCCACCCGGGCAAGCTCGGCATGCAAGGCAGCCCAGCCTTCGCGCGCGGCCCGCGCGTCGATTGCCTGCCGCGTCGGCGGGTGGGCTTGCGGGAGATCGCTCAAGCCCTCGAGCAGCGCCTTGAAGTACAGCATCGTCCCGCCGGTGAGCAGCGGGATCCGGCCACGCGCCCGGATGGCGAGAACGGCGGCGTTCGCATCGGCAACAAATTGCGCCGCCGAATACGCGGCATCCGGATCGAGGATGTCGATGAGGTGATGCACCGTGTGCGCGCGGGTCGCGCGATCGGGCTTGGCAGTGCCGATGTCCATGCCGCGGTAAATCTGCGCCGAGTCGACGCTCACGATCTCGGCGCCGAACTGCTGCGCAAGCGTCAGCGCAAGCTTGCTCTTGCCGGAGGCGGTCGGACCCATCAACACCACCGCGGGCGGCGTCGCGTTCATCGCCGGGAGCAAGCGCGCCTTCGCGCTAGCGACCGCGCGCAAACAAGCGGTCGAGGTCGACCAGGGTCAACTGGTACCAGGTGGGACGGCCATGATTGCATTGGCCCGCCCGCTCCGTAGCCTCCATTTCCCGTAGCAACGCATTCATCTCCGGGATCGCCAGCATGCGGTTCGCCCGGACGGCGCCGTGGCAGGCCATCGTGCTCAGTAGTTCGTCCCGGTGTGCCGCCAGCACGTCGGTGCCGCCATACTCGCGCAATTCATGCAGTACACCCCGGGCGAGGGTCGCTGCGTCGGCGTCGGCCAGCGGCGCAGGAATCCCGCGCACCGCAAGCGTTGCCGGGCCGACAGGGACGATGGCAAAGCCCAGCTGCTCCAGCACCGCCTCATGTTCCTCGACCGCTGCCATGTCGAGCGCCGAGGCGGCGAACGTGGCCGGAACCAGCAGCGGCTGCACCGGGACCTGCGTGTCCAGCGCGCGCTTCAGCCCTTCGTAAACAATTCGCTCGTGCGCCGCGTGCATGTCGATGAGCACGAGTCCCGGCCGGTTTTGGGCCAGGATATACACCCCGTGGAGTTGGGCCAGTGCGAAGCCGAGCGGATGCGTGTCCTCCCCTGGTGGCAGGTCCGGCGTACTCGCCCCGGCGCCGGTCGCGGTGCGGGGACCGAACAACGTCGCATAAAACGCCGCCGGCTCCGTGGCGTGCAGCGCGATGGCCGCCTGCGGATAAGGTTGCGGTGGATGCAGGCCACTCATGCTGCTGCCATAGCCCGACGCCAGGGGCGGCGTGCGCGCAGCCGCGAGCCCCAGCTTTTCGGCGGCGGAGGCCGCCGGCTGCTCGGCACCGGTGGCGGCCAGCGCTCGCTCCGCGGCGTGGCGCACGAACTGGTGGACGGCACCCGTCTCGCGAAAGCGCACTTCGGTCTTCTGCGGGTGAACATTGACATCGACCATTCGCGGGTGGAGCTCGAGCCACAGCGCATACGACGGCTGGCGATCGTGATGGAGAATATCGCGATAGGCCTCGCGCAGTGCGTGTCCGAGCACGCGGTCGCGCACGAACCGCCCGTTCACGAATGCGTACTGCCCGCCACCATGCGCCGCATACGCCGGCCGCGCGGCGTAACCGGTAAGTCGCAGCGGGCCGGCGGAAGCATCCACGACGGCCGCGGCGTGCAGGAAACCATCGCCCAAAAGCGCATTCACCCGGGCGAGGCGGCCTTCGATCAACAACCGATGCATCAGCCGGCCGTTGTGTTGCAACGTGAACCCGACATCGGGATGCGCAAGGGCGATGCGCCGGAAGGCTTCGTCGCAGTGCCCCCATTCGGTGGCCTCGGTGCGCAGAAATTTGCGGCGCGCCGGGGTGTTGAAAT
>JBDUCE010000176.1:0-5646 GCA_040003635.1 Betaproteobacteria bacterium | reverse complement strand
GGAACTCGCTGGCGAGCAGCGGTACGACGTCTGCGTGGTGGACGGTCGCGCGGTCGACTACTGCACGACCCGTAATGGAGGTCCGCTTCAGCGGCACGTCAGTCACGGGAACCGCGGATTCGCCGGCGGCCGAAAAGTGGGCGGTCGAGTGCAGCATGTCGCCATCGACCAGATATACCCGCGCGAACGGCGCCTTGCACAGCAGCGCTGCCCGCTTCGCGACGGCATCCAGGACCGGCTGCACATCGGTCGGCGACGCGGAAATTACGTGCAAGATCTCGCTCGTCGCCGCCTGTTGCTCCAACGCGTCGGCGAGACGTTGCTCGAGCTCGCGCTGATCCGGACCCGTGCCTTTAGGTGACTGTCGGGCGACTCGTGGTTTCGCGTCCGACTTGGCGTTCGCAGGTTTGGCGCCACGATCCATCGATCCTCTCCTCACCCCTCGCCGGCGGTGCAAGCGCAGCGATCGACGATGACTCCAAGGGGCTGACTACCGGATCGTTCGATCCGCCCCAGGGCCTTTCCCGCCAACCATCCCGCAGCTTGCCCGGTCCTCACTGAAGGACCTCGTCGGCACGCAGCAACACACCCGCTGGTATCGTCAATCCGAGTGCCTTTGCGGTGCGCAGATTGATCACGAATTCGAACTTGGTCGGTAACTCGACCGGCAAATCCCTCGGTTTCGTCCCTTTGAGAATCCTGTCCACGTAGGTCGCCGCGCGGCGGTGCATATCGGCGTAGTTCGGCCCAAAGGACATCAGTCCGCCGGCTTCCACCATTTCCCTGTACGCGTATACGGCCGGGAGGTGGTTGCGTTCGGTAAAGCCCACGATTCGTGCCCGGTTATGGAGGAAGATCCTGTCTGCGAGCATGATGAGGGCGCCGGGCCTCTGGCCGGCAATGGCGTCGAATCCTTGATCCAGGTCTTCGGTCGTGCGCACCCGGACAGAATGTACCTTCATGCGCAGCGCCTCGGCGGCGGCGTGAACCTCCTTCTCTGCCGTCACATGGAAGGCATTGTCGGGATTCCAGAGGACCGCAATATGCGAGAGCCTGGGCACGATTGCGTTGAGCAACTCCAGCCGTTTGCCTTCCAGATCCGGCGCAATCGACGTCAATCCCGTGACGTTCCCGCCCGGTAGGGCAAGGCTCGCGACCAGACCGGTTCCGACAGGATCACCGACGGCTACCATGACCAGCGGTACAGTCGTGCTCGCGCGCTTGACAGCGAGCGCGGCGGGCGTACCGGCCGTGACGATTACCTCGACCTCGAGGGCGATAAGCTCGGCGACGAGCCGGGGAAGGCGCTCATAGTTGCCTTCGGCCCAACGATACTCGATGACGACGTTTTGGCCTTCAACGTAGCCCAGATCGCGCAATCCCTCGCGAAACGGACCGACGAGATTGGCCTCGAGGGCAGCGGTCGAATTCCCGAGAAAGCCGATCCGGCAAGTGTTGCGCTGTCGGGCGAGCGAGGCGAGCGGCGCTGCCAAGGCGCCCATCCCGAGGGCGATCAGCAGTTTCCGTCGCACGATCATCCGTCACCCCGCGCGGAGCAGCATTGTGGAATCGTCAGACCGAACACCTCGGCAGTCCCGAGTGATCACCGACCGCAGTTCCTCGACTGCTCGGCGAGGCTGCACCTGTCCTCCAGGGTTGCCTCGAATGGCGGGTGCACGACACACCGCGCTTGTTTCCAAGGTGGGTGTCGGGACGGACACGGCGACGCTACGCCGTAGCCCTCGGAGGGTCAAGCGATGCCTGCAAGTACCACCCTTCGCGCCAAGGCGCCGGCCGATGCTTGTTGCGTGTGACCACACGGGGCAACCGCGCGCTCGCGAATGGCCTTCGCGGTCGTTGTGTCATTGGCAGACTTCGTTCGCGAGTGCTACCACCGACGTAAATGGGCAGGTTCGTCGTCGTTTTGCGACACACCGCTCTCCGGATGGGTGCCTGAATGATGGTAAGTCTTTGCAAATGTTCCGACGCGTGTGACATTGATGATGTGCCGGTGACGTGCCTGGTGCGCCTGCGTCAACGCGCTTGCGTGCTGTGCGTTACAGCCCAACAAGCCGGCACGGCAACTTCGATCGCAGGAGGACAACGGTGGGCCCGGGAGGGGTTGCGCTGACTCGAGCAACGCCGATGCCGTGCATGACTGGCACAGCTTATGCGAGTCTGCTCTGGGGGCGTCCTTAAGGATCGGCAGTACGGCTTCGCACGCAGTATGAACTGCTCGTTTTTCGCATGCTGGCGGAGACCGCCAATGCCACTTCCTTGCTGTGGCTGGCGCAGGCGCAATGAAGTCGTAGGCGTTTTTCTATAAGACCAAGAAGGCGAGCCGCTCTTTGGATGCCGGGAGCGGAAAGGAATGGCCCGGAATTGCGGCATTTCGCTGGATAGTCTTAATGGAGTAAGAACGATGCCCACGCTTCTGGAAGAGTTCCAATCCACCTATTCGGCGACGCAGGACGCGGAATTGGGTCTCGAGGATTATCTCGCGTTGTGCAAGCGGGACCCCGCCGCCTATGCCACGGCGGCGGAGCGGATGATTGCGGGAATCGGCGAGCCGGAGCTCGTTGACACGCGCACCGACCCCCACCTCGGACGAATCTTCGGCAACCGGGTGATCCGTCGCTATCCCGCGTTTCGCGAGTTCTACGGGATGGAAGACGCGATCGACCAGATCGTCGCGTTCTTCAAGCACGCGGCGCAAGGGCTCGAAGAAAGGAAGCAAATCCTGTATCTCCTCGGGCCCGTCGGCGGCGGCAAGTCATCGATCGCCGAACGCCTGAAGGCGGTGATGGAGCTAAAGCCCATCTATGCGATCAAGGGCTCGCCGGTAAACGAATCGGCGCTCGGCCTCTTCGCGCCGGAGCGTTTCGGCGCGGTGCTCGAGGCCGACTATGGCATTCCGCGCCGCTACCTCACCGGGATCATGTCGCCGTGGGCCGTCAAGCGCCTGCAGGAATACGGTGGCGACCTCTCGCAGTTTCGGGTCGTGCGGATCAATCCGTCGGTGCTGCGCCAGGTGGCGATCACCAAGACCGAGCCCGGCGACGAGAACAACCAGGATATCTCGTCGCTGGTCGGCAAGGTCGACATCCGCAAGCTCGAGCATCTTTCGCAGAACGATCCGGACGCCTACAGCTACTCCGGCGGGCTGTGCCTCGCGAACCAGGGATTGCTCGAATTCGTGGAGATGTTCAAGGCCCCGATCAAGATGCTGCACCCCCTGCTGACCGCAACCCAGGAAGGGAACTTCAAGGGCACCGAGGGTTTTTCGGCGATCCCGTTCAACGGTCTCATCCTCGCCCACTCCAACGAGTCGGAGTGGCACAGCTTCCGCAACAACAAGAACAACGAGGCCTTCCTCGACCGCATCTACATCGTCAAGGTGCCGTATTGCATCCGGGTTTCCGAGGAGGTCAAGATTTACCAGAAGCTGATGGCCAACTCGTCGCTCGCGGGCGCACCCTGCGCGCCGGGAACGCTGGAGATGATGGCGCAGTTTTCGGTGCTGACACGGCTCAAGGAGCCGGAGAACTCGAGCATCTATTCCAAGATGCGCGTGTACGACGGCGAGACCCTGAAAGACGTCGATCCCAAGGCCAAGACGCTGCAGGAATATCGGGATTACGCCGGCGCCGACGAGGGCCTGACGGGCCTGTCGACACGATTCGCCTACAAGGTGCTGTCGGCGGTCTTCAACCACGACCAGGTCGAGATCGCCGCCAATCCGGTGCACTTGATGTATGTCCTCGAGCAGCGCCTCGCGCGCGAGGATCTCCCCGACGAAACGCATCGCCGCTACATCGAGCATGTCAAGGGCTACCTGGCGCCCCGGTATGCCGAGTTCATCGGCAAGGAGATTCAGACGGCGTATCTCGAGTCGTACGCCGAGTATGGCCAGAACATCTTCGATCGCTACGTCACCTTCGCCGATTGCTGGATCCAGGAAGAGGATTACCGCGATCCCGAAACCGCGGAAAGCTTCGACCGCGTGGCGCTCAATGCCGAGCTCGAGAAGATCGAGAAACCGGCGGGCATCGCCAATCCCAAGGATTTTCGCAACGAGATCGTCAACTTCGTGCTGCGCGCGCGGGCCCACAACAACGGCCGCAATCCGGCGTGGAGCAGCTATGAAAAGCTGCGCGAAGTCATCGAGAAAAAGATGTTCTCGAACACCGAGGAGCTGTTGCCGGTGATTTCGTTCAACGCCAAGGCTTCGGCCGACGAGAAGCAGAAGCACCAGAATTTCGTGGCGCGCATGGTGGCCAAGGGCTACACCGAGAAGCAGGTTCGCCTGTTGGCGGAGTGGTACCTGCGCGTGCACAAGTCGTCGTGACCGGGGCCGGAAGCCGCCACCCAAGTATGGTCCATCTCATCGATCGGCGCCCCAATGGTCGGGGCAAGAGCGCGGTCAATCGCGAGCGCTTCCTGCGTCGCTACAAGGCGCAGATCCAGGGCGCGGTGAAGAAGATGGTCGGCGAGCGGCACCTGAGCGACATGGAGCAGGGCGGCGAGGTTCGCATCCCGAGGAAGGATATCTCCGAGCCGTCATTCGGCTTCGGTCGCGGCGGCGACCGCGAATTCGTGTTGCCCGGCAACCGCGAGTTCGTAGCCGGCGATCGCATCCCGCGCCCGGACGGTGCGAGTGGCGGCGGACGCGAAGGTGGTGCGGGCGGCAACGGCGACATGGACGACTCGTTCGTGTTCTCGCTGTCGCGCGAAGAGTTCATGCAGATCTTCTTCGACGACCTCGAGTTGCCGCATCTCGCCCGGACCGAGCTCGGGCCTACCGAGCGGCGCCGGAGCGTGCGCGCCGGATTTTCGAAGGCCGGCGTGCCTGCCAACATTTCAGTACTCCGCACCCTGAAGCAATCGCTGGCGCGCCGCGTCGGTTTGGGCGGCGGTTTGACTCGCGAGGAGCAGGCGCTCCAAGCGGCGTTTGCAGTGGCGACGGCAGCCGGACAAGCCGATCAGGCCGCGGCGCTGCACGCCGAGCTCGACCACCTCGAGCGGCGACGCGAGGCGTTGCCGTTCATCGACGATACCGACCTGCGCTATCGCAACCGTGTCTGGCGGCCCGAGCCGATCGCGCGGGCGGCGATGTTCTGCCTGATGGATGTGTCGGCGTCGATGGATGAGGACAAGAAGGATCTCGCCAAGCGCTTTTTCACCTTGCTCTATCTCTTCCTGACCCGCAAGTACAAGGAAGTGGCACTCGTCTTCATCCGCCATACCGACGATGCCGAGGAAGTCGACGAGGAAACATTCTTCCATGACACGCGCTCCGGAGGCACCGTTGTGTACTCGGCCCTGGAGCTTGCGGACAAGATCCGCGGCGAGCGCTACGCCAGCGGCTGGAACGTCTATGCGGCGCAAGCCTCGGATGGGGACGCCTTCGGGGCCGACCCCGCCCGCAGTGCGCGGTTTTTGCGCGAGCATCTGCTGCCCGCAACACGCTATTACACCTACATCGAGCTCAGCGCAGCGCACGCCCAGGACCGTGCTTCGGCGTTGTGGGCCGAATACGAGCGGGTGGCGGAGGCCACCGGCAATTTTGCAATGCGCCGCGCCGCCGAGCGGGAGCAGATCTATCCCGTGTTCCGGGACCTGTTTCGCAAGGAATCGCAATGAGCG
>JBDUCE010000175.1:0-5656 GCA_040003635.1 Betaproteobacteria bacterium | reverse complement strand
CGCACAAGGCCACGCACGAAGGCCACGTCGCGGCCGAAGCCGCGGCCGGCCAGAAGGCCTTCTTCGACGCCCGCGTCATTCCTTCGGTGGCCTACACCGATCCCGAGGTCGCGTGGGCGGGATTGACCGAGGACGAGGCCAAGGCCAAAGGTGTCAAGGTTGCGAAGAGCGTGTTTCCCTGGGCCGCCTCCGGACGCGCAATTGCCAATGGCCGCGACGAAGGGTTCACCAAGCTCCTGTTCGACGCGGCGACGCACCGCATCGTCGGCGGCGGCATCGTGGGCACCCATGCCGGCGATTTGATCAGCGAGATCGCACTGGCGGTGGAGATGGGCGCAGACGCGGTGGACATCGCCCGCACCATCCATCCCCATCCAACCCTCGGTGAAACGGTGGGTCTCGCGGCCGAGGTGTTCGAAGGGGTGTGCACGGATCTGCCGCCAGCGCGTCGAAAGTAGAGTCAGAGAAGGTCCGCCACGACTTTTACGCGCCATGTTGACGATTCAATGGTTCCTCCGAAAGCCGTCTCTGGCCCTGCTTTCGCCATGACCCAGGACGAGCAGAAGCACGCCGTCGCGCGGGAGGCACTCCGGTTCGTCGAGCCCGATGCCTACGTCGGCGTCGGTTCCGGCTCGACCGCCAACTTTTTCATCGATGAGCTGGCGGTGATCAGGCATCGGCTGCGCGGCGCCGTGGCAAGCTCGGCGAGAACTGCCGAGCGCCTCCAAAGCCATGGCATCTGGATCGACGAGCTCAACAACGTCGACGACCTGCCGGTGTACATCGACGGTGCCGACGAGGTGACCGAATCGGGGGCCATGATCAAGGGCGGCGGCGGCGCCCTGACCCGCGAAAAAATCGTGGCCGCCGTCGCCCGCAAGTTCGTCTGCATCGTCGATGCCTCCAAGCTCGTGAAAAAGCTCGGCGCCTTCCCGTTGCCGGTGGAAGTGATTCCGATGGCGCGCAGCTATGTCGCGCGGGAGCTGGTGCTGCTCGGCGGTCATCCGGAATGGCGCATGGGATTTACCACCGACAACGGCAATCCGATCCTGGACGTGCATGGACTGAACATCGTCGATCCGGTCGCCATGGAAGCGCAGATCAACCAGATCGCCGGCGTGGTGACGGTCGGACTTTTCGCCCGGCGCGGCGCCGACGTCATCCTGGTCGGCGCGAGAGAGGGCATTCGCACCATCACGCCGGCACGTACAATGGTTGCGGGATGAATCAACCCATCGATATCGCCGCGTACATGCAGGGTGTGGGCGACGCTGCCCGCGAGGCCTCGCGTGCGCTCGCCCGGGCCACGACGGCGGGAAAGAATGCAGCACTCGTCGCTGCTGCCGGGGCGCTGCGCCGCGACCAGGTCACGCTCTTGGCCGCCAACCGTGATGACGTGGCGGCGGCGCGCACTGCAGGCCACGACGCCGCATTTCTCGACCGCCTCACCCTTGCCCCCAAGACCGTGACGGCGATGGCCGAGGGACTGCTCGAGATCGCGGCGCTTCCCGACCCGGTGGGCGAAATGAGCGGGCTGCGCTATCGGCCCTCGGGCATCCAGGTCGGCATGATGCGGGTGCCGCTGGGTGTCATCGGCATCATCTACGAATCGCGCCCCAACGTGACGGCGGACGCCGCAGGGTTATGTCTCAAGGCGGGCAATGCGACCATCCTGCGCGGTGGGTCGGAAGCGATCCGCAGCAATCACGCCATCGCCGCGTGCATCCATGAAGGCTTGCGCCACGCCGGCCTCCCCGAATCCGCGGTGCAGCTCATCGCCACCACCGATCGCGCCGTGGTGGGGATGCTGGTAGCGATGGAAAAGCATATCGACGTGATCGTGCCCCGCGGCGGCAAGGGCCTGATCGAGCGCGTGGCCCGTGATGCGAAAGTGCCCGTGCTGAAGCATCTCGATGGCGTGTGTCACGTCTACATCGACGAGGACGCGGATCCGGAAATGGCGATCCGGATCGCGGACAATGCCAAGACCCAGCGCTATTCCCCATGCAATACGATGGAGACGCTGCTGGTGCATGCGGCCATCGCCCCGCACATCCTGCCGCCGCTGTGCCGGATCTACCTCGACAAGGGTGTCGAGCTGCGCGGGGATGCGCGGGCGCGGGCGCTGGTGGCGACGATGAAAGACGCGACGGAAGAAGACTGGTCGACCGAGTATCTGGCGCCGATTCTCGCGATCCGCATCGTCGACGATCTTGACGCTGCGATGAACCACATCGCCCGCTATGGCTCGCAACATACCGACGCCATTGTCACGCGCAACCATGATCACGCGATGCGTTTCCTGCGCGAGGTCGATTCGAGCTCGGTGCTCGTCAATGCCTCGACCCGGTTCGCCGACGGGTTCGAGTTCGGCCTGGGCGCGGAGATCGGCATCTCCACCAACAAGCTGCATGCGCGCGGGCCGGTCGGCCTCGAAGGCCTCACCAGCCGCAAGTGGGTGGTCTTCGGCTCGGGCCAGATCCGGAGTTGATAGTTCGGCCGAAAGTGAACCCCTGCTTTCGGCCGGAGCGAGTTAGCCGGAAATCGCGGGCAGAGCCCGACGATTTCCGGTTCTAACGACAACGAAACGCCGGCGCAGGTCGGCGTGCAACGCATGGTCACACGGGTGCGGCCCTTGCATGCTGGCGCGACCACATGAACCACAGTGCGGCCAGCGCCACCACCGCGATCACCGGCAGGGCCGCCGCATTCATGCGCTCCCAGCCCGCCGCGGACACCAGCGCGCCGGACGAAAACGACGAGATGCCCATTACCGAAAAGACGATGAAGTCATTGGCACCCTGCGTCTTGGCTTTTTCACTGGGGAGATAAGACTCCGTCAGGAGCGTTGTCCCGCCGGTGTACATGAAATTCCAGCCCACCCCCACCAGCATCAGCGCCACCACGAAATGGGCGACGGTGTTGCCGCTCAAGGCGACCCAGATGCCGCCTCCCATCAACGCCGTGCCGGCCAGGATGACCTTGAGCGCGCCAAAGCGCCCGATCAGGCTTCCGGTAAAAAAGCCGGGCGCGTACATGCCGACGACGTGCCACTCGATCACCAGCGCGGCGGCACTGTAAGGATGGCTGCAAAAGCTCATGGCCAGCGGGGTCGCCACCATGAGCAGGTTCATGAGCCCGTAGCCCAGACCACCGGCCAGCGCCGCGACGATGAATACCGGCTGGCGCACGATAACGGCGAGGGGTCGCCCCCCACCGGCGCGTTCCGCCGCGGAAGGCTTCGGCACGTTGACCATCGATTGCACGCCCATCGCCAGCACCGCGACTGCGGCAAGAAGCAGGAACGAGCCCAGAAACGGCATCGGGAACCAGTCGCGGGCCAAGCGCGTGGCTTCGGGCCCGATGACACCACCGGCAATCCCTGCGGCCAGCACCAGCGAGATGGCCTTGGCCTTGAACGCAGGGGAGGCAATTTCCGCGGCGGCAAAGCGGTATTGCAAGCCGAAGGCCGTATAGACGCCGATGATGGCCGTGCTGATGCAAAACAGCGGGAAGCTCTGTAACCACAGTGAGAATGCCGCGAGGATGCTGCCGACGACGCCGATCAAGGATCCCGCCATGAAGCCGCGGCGGCGACCGACCCTTGCCATCCAGAGCGATGCCGGCATGGTCGCCGCTGCCGACCCGAGCACATAGGTGGTGGCGCCGAGGGTGGCGAAGGTCTTGTCGGCGACCAGGCCGTAGCCGATGAGTGCTGTCATCGAAACCAGCCCGGCGGTATTGACCAGAAGCAGCGCCTGGCAGCAGCCGAGGAGGAAGATGTCGCGGCGCGAGGTTTCCATCAAGGAAGGCGGAGCCTTGTTGCGTGAGATGTCGAACTTCGATCGTTACGGTGGCACTATAGCAGCCCATGCACGATGAAATTCTCGGGTTCTGGTTCGGCCCTGTGCCAGGAGAGGTGCGCGCCGAATGGTTTCGCAAGGACAATGCGTTCGATGCGCAGATTCGCGCGCGCTTCGAAGCCGTGATCGAAGAAGCAGTGCAAGGCGGCTATGCCGATTGGACTCACAGTGCCCGAGGCAGCCTGGCGCGCGTGCTGTTGCTCGATCAATTCACGCGCAACGTGTTTCGCGATACGCCGCGGGCGTTTGCCGGTGATGCGCTCGCTTTGGCCACCGCGGAGGCGGCGCTCGACAATGGCTTCGACCAGGCGCTGTCCGGAGTCGAGCGATGGTTCCTGTACATGCCCTTCGAGCATGCGGAAAATGCCGCCGCCCAGGAGCGCTCGCTCTCGCTCTTCGGCCAACTGGCAACGACCGCCGGCCTTGACGCGCCGCTCGAGTGGGCGCAAAAGCACGCCGCCATCATCGCCCGCTTCGGGCGCTATCCGCATCGCAACGCCATGCTCGGACGCATCTCGACACCGGAAGAGATTGCGTTCCTGAACGAGCCGGGGTCTCGCTTCTGAACCGGCGCATTCCCCGGCAGTGCACGGCACGCGGCCCTGCCGCGCCGCTTAGCGCATGAGCCGCCCGCTCGGCATTCTCGGCGGCACCTTCGACCCGATTCATTACGGTCATGTGGAGCTCGCGCGTGAAGTACGGGCCGCTCTTCGGCTCGAGCAGGTGCTGTTGATTCCCGCGGGCGATCCACCGCACCGCACCGCGCCTCTCGCATCGGCACACGATCGACTGTGCATGGTGGAGCTGGCGATCGAAGAATCGCCGGGCCTTTCGGTCGATGCGCGCGAAGTCGAACGTCCGGGCCGCAGCTATACCGTGCGCACCCTCGAGGAGCTCCATCAGGAGCGCCCGTTCCAAGCCCTGGCGCTCATCGTCGGGGCCGATGCACTGCTCGGACTAACGACGTGGCATCGCTGGCGCGACCTGCTCGACCTCGCGCACATGGTGGTGGTGGCCAGGCCTGGAACGGATATCGCCGCGGGACTTTCCGGAGAGCTCTGGAATGAATGGAAGCGCCGGATTACCGAGGATCCGCGGGCCCTTGAAACGGTGCCGGGTGGCAGCATCTTTACCCAGGCAATCACGCCGCATGCCATTTCGGCGTCGGCGATTCGCGCGGCCATTGCGGCCGGCAAGCCCGAGAAGATTCGCGGATTGCTGCCCGCTGCCGTTTTGGCCTATATTGGCCGCAACCACCTCTATCGACCAGGAACGGATGCCTCTTAAGACCCTGCAAAACGTCGCCATAGACGCCCTCGAAGACATCAAGGCCCGCGATATCACCGTGCTTGACGTCCGCAAGCTCACCACCCTGTACGACATCCTCGTCATCGCCAGTGCCGACTCGAACCGCCAGGTCAGGTCGCTCGCCCTGCACGTTCGCGACCAGCTGAAGGCAGCGGGCGCGACCATCGTGGGCACGGAAGGCGAGGAAGGCGGCGAATGGGTGCTGGTCGACGCGGGAGACATCGTGGTCCACGTGATGCAGCCGGCAATCCGCGCCCATTACAACCTCGAGGAGCTGTGGGCGCCGCTCGCCACACGGCGCCGCGCGTCGACGGAGAATCGCGCTGCGGCATGACGCGGTGCGGGCCGGTCACGATGATTGAAGGCGACTTTGATTGAGGGCGACATCCCGGTCCGAATCTCCGCTCGATGAAAATCCGCGTGGTCGCGCTCGGCCATCGGAGCCCGGCGTGGGTTGCCGCCGGCTGGGAAGAATATGCGCGCCG
>JBDUCE010000174.1:0-5658 GCA_040003635.1 Betaproteobacteria bacterium | reverse complement strand
GCCTGCGCGCTGGCGCCGACGCTGGCCACGCTCATCGTCGCACGCGCCTTGCAAGGACTCGGTGGCGGCGGCCTCATGACGATGGCGCAATCCATCATCGGCGAGCACGTGCTGCCACGCGAGCGCGGCCGTTTCGGCGGTTATTTCGCTGCGGTGTTTGCCTTGTCGAGCACCGCCGGCCCGGTGCTGGGCGCGTACCTGACCGAGCATTTCGGCTGGCGCTCGGTCTTCGTCATCAACATCCCGCTCGGCCTCCTGGCCGCGGCACTGGCATTGCGCATCCCACTGCCCAAAGAGGCGGCGATGAAGCCGTTTCGTGCCGATGCAGTGGGCACCCTGCTGTTCGCGTCAGCCACGCTCGCGCTCTTGTTCGCGCTCTCCTCCGCAGGACATCGTTATGCATGGACGTCGTGGCAGCTCATGGCGCTCCTGGCCGGCGCTGCAGTGGCCTATGCGGCACTCGTGCACTGGGAGGGAAAGCGCGAGGACCCCGTCATCCCGGTGCAGTTTCTCAAGGTGCCGGCGATCGTGCGTTCGGATGGCGCGGTATTTTTCTTCGCCGGCGCGCTGTTCGCGACGATTCTTTACCTCCCGCTCTACCTGCAGCTCGGCCGCGGTGTCGGCGTGGGCGAATCGGGGCTGCTGTTGTTGCCGATTACCCTTTCGATGGTCGCTTCCAGTACCGTGACCGGCAAGCTCATTGCGCGCACCGGCCGGGTGACGATTTACCCCCGCGCCGGCCTGCTGCTGGCGACCGTGGCAGCGAGTACGCTTGCGGTGACCCTGCCGCATCTGCCTACGGCCACCGTGTTGGTGTTGACCATGGCCATCGGCGCCGGCCTGGGAACGGTGATGCCGGCGACGCAGGTGTTGGTGCAACATGCCTCGGGACGGACCGCCCTCGGTGCCGCCACGGCCTCGATTTCCATCGCGCGCTCGATCGGTGGCGCGGTCGGCGTGGCGCTTGTCGGCGCGGTGCTGTTTGCGATCGTCGGCAGCGGCGAGGGCGCGTTCACCACGACTCTCAACGCGGCGATGGAGGGCGGTGCCGCATTTATCGCGCGGTTGTCGCCGGAGCAACGCACCGGGCTTTCCGGCCAACTCGATCATGCCTTTCGGGTGGTGTTCGCCATGATCGCCGTCATGACCGCCCTCGGCGCAGCGGTGGCGGTCACCATTCCCAAGCCGGAACTGTGAGTGAAGGCGCTTGCGATCGCAGCGTATTGCTCGACCGGCTGGCAAGAGATGCGCTGCGTATCATCGGCGTCGACAGTTCGAGTCGTGCCGCGCTGTTATCCTCATGGCTGGTGCTCGTCGATGGCATCGACATTGGAAGGCAAACAGGATGGCGGGATCGACCGTGGCAGTGCGCTTATGGGTGGCCGGATTCATTGCCGGCGCGATCGGGTATTTGATCGGATTCGAGCCGATGCTCGCACTGCTCAACAAGATGCACCTGACGAGCGCGACGCTTTACTCGCTTCGTCCGACGCCGCCGCTGCAGGTACCGGAGCTGGTGTCGACCGCGTTCTGGTCGGGGTTGTGGGGCATCGCGTTGGCGCTGGCGCAACGGCGGTTTCCCCGCGGCGCGGGTTATTGGCTGCTCGCGTTCGTCTTCGGTGCGCTTTTGCCGAGCCTTGTTGCGTGGTTCGTCGTGGCACCGATCAAGACGGGCGGGATGCCGCATTTTACATTCGGCCGGGTGTTGATCGCAGTGCTGCTCAATGGCGCATGGGGTCTCGCCACGGCAGTGGTTCTGCGGGCGGTGGTACAGGGGAAGGCGCGCTCGCGCGATTGAATCGGTACTCTCCTTCAGGCCTACCGTCCCGATGCCTGGCGCGCCTCCAGCGCTTCCCATCGGGCATAGGCAGCGGCCAGAGCCAGCTCCCGGCGTTCGAGCTCCGCCTGCAACGCCGGCACCTCGTCGGCATGCCCGCGATAAAGCGTGGGATCGGCGAAGCGTGCGCGCAAGGCATTGATCGCCTGCTCGATGGCTTCGATTTCCTGCGGCAACGCCGCCAGTTCCTGCTGCTCGCGGTAACCGAGTCCCGGGCGGGACTTCGCGCCCGGAGTGCTGCGTGCGGCAGTCGACGGCTTCACATTTGTGTTCGCGGGAAACGTGCTGGGGGCGGCCTCCTGGTGCTGCGTGTGCCAGGCCTCCCAGTCGCTGTAGCCGCCGGCAAACTCCCGCAGCAAGCCATCGCCTTCGAAGGCAATGGTCTGCGTCACCACGTTGTCGAGGAAGGCGCGATCGTGGCTCACCAGGAACAGCGTGCCGGTGTACTCCTGCAACAGCGCTTCCAGGAGCTCGAGCGTTTCGATGTCGAGATCGTTCGTCGGCTCATCGAGCACCAGCAGGTTGGCGGGTTGGGCGAACAATCGCGCCAGCAACAGCCTGTTGCGCTCACCGCCCGAGAGCGATCTGACCGGTGAGCGCGCGCGCTCGGGCGCAAACAGGAAATCGGATAGATAGCTCATCACATGCCGCTTTGTGCCTGCGAGCTCGATGAAATCGCCGCCCGGACTGATCGTGTCGACCAGCGTGGCCGCGGGGTCGAGTTGCTCGCGCAACTGGTCGAAGTAGGCAACGTCGAGATGCGTGCCGTGGCGAACCGTCCCGCTGTCGGCGTCTATGTCGCCGAGGATGAGCTTCAGCAGGGTGGACTTGCCGGAGCCGTTGCGGCCGATAAGTCCGATGCGATCACCGCGCAGAATCCGGGTGGTGAAATCACGAATGAGAATCCGATCGCCGAAGCCTTTGGTGACATGGGAGAGCTCGGCCACCATGCGTCCCGAGCGCTCGGCATCATCGACCTGCAGGTTGATGCGCCCCAGCCGGTCGCGTCGTGCGGCGCGTTCGCGGCGCAGTTGCGCTAGACGCAAGACCCGGCCTTCGTTGCGGGTGCGGCGGGCCTCGATCCCTTTGCGAATCCAGGTCTCTTCCTGGGCCAGAAGCTTGTCGAAGCGCGCATTGGCAAGCGCTTCTTCGTTGAGCTCTGCTGCCTTGCGCTCCTGATACCGTGCGAAATTGCCGGGATAGCTGCGCAGGCCTCCGCGGTCGAGCTCCACGATACGCCCCGCGATCGTATCCAGAAACCGGCGGTCGTGGGTGACACACACCACTGCGCCGGGATAGCTCCGGACGAGCTCTTCCAGCCAGGTGATCGCGTCGATGTCGAGATGATTGGTGGGCTCGTCGAGCAGCAGCACGTCCGGTTCGGCAGCGAGTGCCTGCGCGAGCGCGACGCGTTTCTTCCAGCCGCCGGAAAGCGTGCTGATGCGGGCATCCGCGTCGAGTCCGACCCGTGAGATGACATTGTCGACGCGATGACCGAGTGCCCACCCGGTGCGATCGAGCCGCGCCTGCAGCGCATCGACCCGCGCGTGGCGCTGCGCGTCCTCCGCGGCGTGCTCGAGTGCCGCCAGCGCTTCGTGATATTCGCCCAGCACGCGCCCCTCGGGACCAAGCCCGATCGCTACCGCCTCATACACCGTGTGGTTGGGATCGAGCGCAGGCTCCTGGGCAACAAAGCCAATCCGGACCGTGGGTGCCACCCAGCGGTCGCCATCGTCCAGGTCGGTCAGTCCGGCCAGCACGGAGAGCAGCGAGGACTTGCCGGTGCCGTTGCGCCCGATCAGGCCGACGTGTTCCCGCGCATCGAGCGTGAAATCGGCGTTGTCGAGCAGCGGAAGATGACCGAAAGCGAGCCGCGCGCGGGCAATGGAAAGTACGGGCACTTGGGAGCTGTCAGGCGAGGCGGCGTCGCGGCAAGCGCGCGACGGTCCGCAGTATGCCTATGCGGGATGCCATCACGCAACGGGCTCGCGATGGCGTGACCGGGGCAGGACCTTCATCGGCGGACGCTGACGGGTTGCGATCGTGCGCCGGGGTCAGGGTACGCCGCGCGCGGCGTTGCACGAGGGACGGTACGCGGCAACGTCGTTCATCTCCGGCGGGCCGCTCACCCCGATTGCCTCCCGGATCTTCATTGAAACGTGAAGGGTGCCGATGTTACTGGCGTACATCCGCCGCGGGCAGGGGCGCGCCGGCACCCGGGCCGGGGGTTGATCGGTGCTCCAAGGCGACAAGCCGCGCCGCGGCCGCCCGCCATCCGATGAGCGGCGTTTCGTAATCGAACCAAATATTGATACTATGACAATGGCATAACGAGGCGGCCCCCCTTCTGCTGGAGAGATGCGATGAAGAAATGCGCGATTTGCGGACAGCGGACCGAGCGCGGGTCTTTTTGCAGCGATTGCCGGGCTGCCCTGAAGCGGGCGCGCGACGAGACCGTTTCGCAGTTCCAGATGCGCCCCGCGATGGCGCTGGCCGGAGCGGGCGCCCGCTTGCAACGGGCGTCGCCTCGCCGGCCCAAGGAGCCGCCAAGGCCGCAGATCGCACGCGCCGCGGAACCCGTGGCAGAAAACGTGGCTGCGACCGACGCGGCGGCGGCGTCGTTCGTGTGGATCATTGTCGCCCTCATGGTGATGGTCGTCGCCTACGTCGGGTACCGGTTGCTGGAGGCGACGGTCGACGCCCCGGAGCTACCCGTCGTGACCGCGCCGCCCGCTGCCAGCGAGACCCTGGCGGCGCCGGTCGCCCGGGAGACCCAGCTCGGGCTCGGCGCTCAGGAAGTAAGCACGGACATGGCGAAGCGCGTCGGGGTGGCACCGCCCGTTCCCGTCGATCCCTCGCTCGAGCCCCGCGTCGCGGTAGCGCCGATCCACCCGAGACCTGCACCCAAGCCATCGGGTGCGCTCGCCGTGCGCGAACTGCCCGGATCCGCTAGGTCGCGGCCGAATCCGGCGGCGACCCCAAGGGCAGGGAGCGAAACTTCGAGCGTGGCTGACGCCGTGCAGCCGGAGCCGGTGGTGGCCGCCAAAGCTGGCGCGTCGCCAGCGGCCGGGGAACCGCTCTCGCCGGGTAAATGGGAGCGGATGGACTTGGCCCTTCGCGCATGCGCCAACGAATCGTTGCTGGGCGCGGTGATCTGCGAACAGAAAGTCAGATGGCAGTACTGTGGACGGGTGTGGGGACAGGTGCCCCAATGTCCGGGCAGCCCTTCCCGCGAACAAGACCCGTAGGAGCGACACTCGCCAGGAACTGTCGCGGCGAAAGGCGGGTCCGGTACGAGGGTCGCGGGGCTCCGACGGTACGCCTGCAGGCGCCGGATGTGCTCCAGAGGCTATTTCGTGCGCTGCGAAGGCCGCCCAATCGATGCCGCGCGCATGGCCGTCCCTTGGCGGGGACGGCCCCCCTTGCTACGCGCGGCGCCATGGATGCGAACCTCCCATGTCACGTGCGCGCATTGTATCGATGCTTGCGCAACGCCGACACCGGCACCACCGCGTGTTCCGGCCTGTGGAACGACCAGTGTTGTAACGGCGCCAAACACCTCGCCCGCCGCCGCTAGCCCCGTCCGACGAAGGGCATCTTGGTCGCCATGATGGTCATGAACTGGACGTTGGCATCGAGGGGCAGCCCGGCCATGTAGAGCACGGCGCTTGCCACGTGGCCCACGTCCATCAGGGGCTCGACCGCGATTTCTCCATGGGCTTGCGGTACCCCTTTGGCCATCCTGGCCGCCAGTTCCGTCGCAGCATTCCCGATATCGATCTGGCCGCACGCGATGTCGTATTTGCGGCCATCGAGCGATG
>JBDUCE010000004.1:0-19036 GCA_040003635.1 Betaproteobacteria bacterium | reverse complement strand
CATCATTGCCGGCTTCGAGCGCTGCCGCGGCGAGCAGATCGTCACGCTCGACGCCGACTTGCAGAATCCCCCGGAGGAGATCGGCAAGCTTCTCGCCGCCATGGATGCCGGCCATGATTATGTGGGCGGCGTGCGCCGCATCCGCGAGGATTCGTGGTGGCGGCGCGTGGCATCGCGGGCGATGAACCGGTTGCGCGAACGCATCACGCGCATCCGCATGACCGACCAGGGATGCATGTTCCGTGCATACAGCCGCGACATCGTGGATTGTGTTGCCGCGAGCCGGGAGGTGAGCACCTATATTCCGGCCCTTGCATATACCTTCGCCAGCAAGCCGACGGAGGTGGACGTCGGCCACGAGGAGCGCATTGCGGGCGAGTCGAAGTACTCGATCTACCGGCTCATCCGGCTGAACTTCGACCTGATCACGGGCTTTTCGCTCGTGCCATTGCAACTGTTCTCGATGTTCGGCATGGCGGTTTCCGCGGTTGCGCTCATCTTGTACGTGATCGTCATGTTCTACCGGTTGTTTTTTGCCGAGTGGCACGGCGCGCTCAACGCCATCTGGGACCGCGACATTCTGGCCTTCTTCCTGATCGGCATGGTGCTGTTCGGTCTGGGCCTCATCGGAGAATATGTCGGACGCATCTACCAGCAGGTACGCGAGCGTCCGCGCTACAGCGTTCGCGCGGTGCTGGAGCGCGGCGAACAGGGCCTGCCGGACTCCCGGGTGCCGGCGATGGATCGGGTGCCGGTGCAGCGCGAACCATGAGCGGACCCAGGCGGGCCCCACGGCCGAGCGCGGTCGTCTTCGGCTATCACAATGTAGGGGTGCGCTGCCTCAAGGTGCTGCTGGCGCACGGCGTCGACGTGAAGCTGGTGGTGACGCATCGCGACCACGACGCCGAGACCATCTGGTTCGGGTCGGTGGCGTCCGCCGCCGCGGACTACAACCTGCCGACCATCACTCCGGAGGATCCCAATGCGGCGGCGCTTTGCGCGCGCATCGCGGGCCTGCGCCCCGATTTCCTGTTCTCGTTCTATTACCGGCAGATGCTGGCACCGGCGCTGCTTGCGATACCGACCCGCGGCGCGCTCAACATGCACGGCTCGCTCCTGCCCAAAGACCGCGGCCGCGCCCCGGTGAACTGGGCGGTGCTGCATGGCGAGCGCGAGACGGGTGCGACCCTGCATTACATGACCTCGAAGCCCGATACCGGCGACATCGTGGCCCAGGCGATGGTGCCGATCCTGCCCGATGACACCGCGCAGGAAGTGTTCGACAAGGTGAGCGTGGCCGCCGAAATCGCCCTCGACCGCGCGCTGCCGGCGTTGCTCGATGGCACCGCTACCCGCACGCCGCAGGAGCTTTCGCGCGGCGGCTATTTCGGCGGGCGAAGCCCCGCCGACGGCACCATCGACTGGAGCCGCGACGCCACCACCATTCACAACCTGGTGCGAGCGGTCGCGCCGCCCTACCCCGGCGCATTCACCGCCGTGGCCACGACGCCGGCACGCGTCCTGCGCACGCGCGTGGCCGATACCACCGCGCCGCCCACCCTGACCCCCACGCTCGAAGTGGCCGACAATCGTCTGCTCGCCCGTTGCGGCGGGGGTGGAACGCTGCAGATCCTCTGGCTCGAGCTGAACGGGTTGCCGGCCGATGCGCACGCGGTCCGAGGCCGGTTCGGAGCCTCGCCGGCATTGCTGGGCCAGGGCGGCCCGGCAGGCATCGCATAATGTCATCCTCGACCCACGGCCTGCCATGCGCAAAATACTGATTCTCGGCGTCAACGGCTTCATCGGCCACCATCTCTCCCATCGCATCCTGGCGGAAACGGATTGGGAAATCCATGGCATGGACATGCAGGCCGACCGCATCGGGGATCTGATCGCGGACCGCCGCTTCCAGTTCTTCGAAGGCGACATCACGATCAACAAGGAGTGGATCGAGTATCACATCAAGAAGTGCGATACGGTGCTGCCGCTGGTGGCGATCGCGACGCCGGCCACCTACGTGCGCGAGCCGCTGCGGGTGTTCGAGCTCGACTTCGAGGCGAACCTGCCGATCGTCCGGCATTGCGTGAGGCATCGGAAGCGCATCATCTTTCCCTCCACCTCCGAAGTCTACGGAATGTGCACCGACACCGAGTTCGATTCGGAGTCCTCCGAGCTGGTGCTGGGACCGATCAACAAGCCGCGCTGGATCTATGCGTGTGCCAAGCAGCTCATGGACCGGGTCATCCACGCGTACGGAATGCAGGAAGGGCTCGACTACACCCTCTTCCGGCCGTTCAACTGGATCGGCTCCGGGCTCGATTCCATCAATACCGCCAAGGAAGGCAGCTCGCGCGTCATCACCCAGTTCCTGGGACACATCCTGCGCGGTGAAGACATCAAGCTGGTCGATGGCGGCACTCAGAAGCGCGCGTTCACCTACATCGATGACGGCATCGCCGCACTGATGAAGATCATTGCCAATCGGGATGGCGTCGCCAGCGGCAAGATCTATAACATCGGCAATCCCGCCAACAACTACTCCGTGCGCGAGCTTGCCACCATGATGCTGTCGCTGGCCGCGCGCTACCCGGAGTATCGCGATAACGCGAGCAGGGTGCGGCTGGTGGAGACCACCGCCGGCGAGTATTACGGCAACGGCTACCAGGACGTGCAAAACCGGGTGCCGAAGATCGACAACACCTCCGTCGATCTCGACTGGGCGCCGCAAGTGCCGATGGACGAAGCGCTGATCCGCATCTTCGACGCCTACCGCGGCCAGGTCGCGCAGGCAAGGCTCCTGGTCGATTGATCTTGCGCAGCCTTTCGACCGCGCGCCGCGTCGTGTCCCGGTGCTGATGAATCTCGCCCTCAAGGTCGATGTCGACACGCTGCGCGGCACCCGCGAGGGTGTACCGGCATTGCTCGCCCTCCTGCGCAAGCATGGCGCCGGCGCCACGTTCCTGTGGAGCCTCGGCCCGGATCACACGGGGCGCGCCATCCGGCGCGTATTTCGGCGCGGGTTCGTCGGCAAGGTGCGGCGAACGTCGGTGGTCAAGCACTATGGCGTGCGCACCCTTCTTTATGGCACGGTCCTGCCGGCACCCGACATCGGCCGGCGCGGCGCGGAGATCATGCGCGGCGTCCGCGACGCGGGCTTCGAGGTCGGCATCCACTGCTGGGATCACATTCGCTGGCAGGATGGCGTGGCGCGCGCCGATGCAGCGTGGACCGCCGCCGAAATGCAGCGCGCCTGCGATCGTTTCACGGAGATCTTCAAGGCCGATCCCCGCACCCACGGCGCCGCGGGCTGGCAGATGAACGTGCACGCACTGCGGCTCACCCAGCGCCTGGGTTTCGACTACTGCTCCGATGGTCGCGGCATCGGCCCTCATCTTCCGGTCTGGAACGGCGAGCTCGTCCGTTGCCCACAACTGCCGACCACCCTTCCCACCCTGGACGAGCTCATCGGCCGCGACGGAATCTCCGAGGAGAATGTTGCGGCACATCTGCTCGCCTATACTGCGGCGCCCGCCGCGACGGGCCACGTATTCACGCTGCACGCAGAGCTCGAAGGCATGCGCCTGGCACCGGTCCTGGAACAGCTCATGGCGGGATGGAAGCAGCAAGGCTTCAAGCTTGGCTCGACGCGAACGCTGTTCGAAAGCCTGGAAGGGGAGGCGTTGCCGCGATGCGACGTCGGCGCCGGCGTCATCCCCGGCCGCTCCGGCACCGTCTTCGTCCAGGGCCAGGAGTTTCTGGGTGACATCGACCTGGCACATGCAGCGTAACGATTTGAACGGCGCGGGCATGCTTCGCCGGTCGCACTCACCGCACGGGGGGGCAATGATTGGCACCTGCATCGAGGATTTCATCGCCCCGGCAACCGGGGGCGAGCCGTTTCGGCTATCCGGTCGCGCCGGCAGCGCGCTGGTGCTTTACTTTTATCCCAAGGACGACACCCCGGGATGCACCACCGAGGGCCAGCAGTTCCGCGACCTTTATCCGGAGTTCACGAAGGCCGGCGCGATCGTGGCCGGCGTTTCGCGCGACAGCATCAAGTCGCACGAATCCTTCAAGGCCAAAATCGGCCTTCCGTTCGAGCTCATCGCGGACACCGACGAATCGTTATGCGCGCGATTCAACGTGATCAAAATGAAAAACATGTACGGGAAAAAGGTGCGCGGCGTGGATCGCAGCACGTTCCTGATCGATGGAATGGGCCTGCTCGTGCGCGAATGGCGCGCGGTCAGGGTGCCCGGCCATGTGGAGGAGGTTCTGGCCGCCGTGCGCGCCCTGGGCGCACGCCGATCTTAGGACCCGATCATGCTACCTTCGCACGTACCTGGCTTCCAGCCTTCCGCGTTGTACGCTGATACCACATCATCATGCGTCTCATAGCCGGTCGATCATCCATGGCTTGTGTTCGCGTCCGGTAAGGGTCTAGCATAGGCTGCAGTCGTTCGTGAATTCAACCGCGCCCCCAAAGGAGGCCCATGGTCGAGCGCAAGATCCGCCCCGCGCCCCTCACCCTCGTCGCCCGCAGAAACGCCAGGACCTCGAACAAAATCGGCCAGTCCCCTCGCCTCCACACGATCACCAAGCTCTTCGTGCTCGACACCAATGTGCTGATGCACGATCCCACCAGCCTCTTCCGTTTCGAAGAACACGATATCTACCTGCCGATCCTCACTCTCGAGGAGCTCGACAACAATAAGAAAGGCATGACCGAGGTCGCGCGCAACGCGCGACAGGTGTCGCGATTCCTCGACGACCTGGTCACGGCGATGCCCAACGGCATTGGCGAGGGCATCGATCTGGAAACCAAGTCCGGCGGCGCCGCCACCGGCCGGCTGTTCCTGCAGACCGAGGCCATCACCACCGAGCTTCCCGCGTCGCTGGCCAACGGCAAGGCCGATAACCAGATCCTCGCCGTGGTGATGCATCTCCAGCGCAGCCACGCCAAGCGCAATGTCATTCTGGTGTCCAAGGACATCAACATGCGCATCAAGGCGCGTGCGCTCGGCATTGCCGCGGAGGATTACACCAACGACAAGGTGCTCGAGGACACCGAGCTCCTGTACAGCGGCATGCGCGAGCTGGCCGCGGATTTCTGGGACCGTCATGGCAAGGGCATGGAATCGTGGCAACAGGGCGGCCACACCTTCTACCGCATCGCCGGACCGCTCGTGCCATCGCTGCTGGTGAACGAGTTCGTCTATCAGGAACGGCCCGGTGAAGCCCCGCTGTACGCGACCGTGCGCGAGTTGAACGGGCGCACGGCGGTGCTCCAGACGCTCAAGGATTACACGCACCAGAAGAACAATGTGTGGGGCATCATTGCCCGCAACCGGGAGCAGAACTTCGCCCTCAACCTGCTCATGAACCCGGAGATCGACTTTGTTTCGCTGCTGGGGCAGGCCGGAACCGGCAAGACGCTCCTCACTTTGGCCGCGGGGCTCATGCTGACCCTCGAGTTCAAGGTCTACTCCGAGATCATCATGACCCGCGTGACGGTGCCGGTCGGGGAGGACATCGGATTTCTTCCGGGCACCGAGGAAGAGAAGATGAATCCGTGGATGGGGGCGCTCGAGGACAATCTCGATGTGCTGAACAAGACCGACGACGAGGCCGGCGAATGGGGCCGCGCGGCCACCCGCGATCTCATCCGCTCACGCATCAAGGTGAAGTCGCTCAACTTCATGCGTGGCCGCACCTTCATCAACAAGTTCCTGATCATCGACGAGGCGCAAAATCTCACGCCGAAGCAGATGAAGACCCTGGTGACGCGCGCAGGGCCGGGCACCAAGGTGGTCTGCCTCGGCAACATCGCCCAGATCGACACCCCTTATCTCACCGAAGGGAGCTCGGGCATCACCTACGTCGTCGACCGCTTCAAGGGCTGGGAACACTCGGGACACGTGACGCTGCAGCGCGGGGAACGCTCGCGTCTCGCCGACCACGCGGCGGACATCCTGTAAGACGGGCGTGCACGGCGCCTGTTGGCGCGCTCTGCCCTTAGCCCAGTCCCTGCCGCGACAGGACGATGTTGCGGATGGCATTCGGATCCGCCAGCAGGCTCTGCCAGCGCGCGGGCGCGAGACTGCCGTCGGCGTTGACCGTCCAGCACATGAAGCCGCGGGAGTCGAGGAAGTCGACCACGTAGTCAGCGCCGCACTCGAAGCGCGCCATCATCCGCGGGCTGAATTCCATCAGGAGCTTGAGGCTCGGGGAGCGGTCGACGAGCTTCACCATGCCCTTGAGGGCGAGGCCCTCGGCACCCTCGATGTCCATCTTGATGACATCGACCTGCTGTGCGGGATCCGCGAAGTAGTCATCGAGCGCGACGCACTCGATCGTCTCGCTGGCCACCGGCCGCGCGGGGTTGTCGGGTTCTTCGGCACCCGGCCGCACCGCGAGATGTGCTCCGCCCGACCACTGCGCGTTGGCGACGAGCGTCGTAGTGCGGGTCCGGTCCGCCGCCGCCTGCTGCACGACCGTCACCAGATGCTCGATGCCATTGACGCTCACCGAGGCGCAGATCAGATCGTAGAAGCTGCGGCTGGGCTCGAAGGCGAAGATATGGCCGCCGGGTGTGACGCGCGTGGCGGCGAGCAGCGCATACACGCCGTGGTTCGATCCGATGTCGAGTACCACGTCGCCGGGCTTCAGGAGGCGCAGGAAGGCAGTCGCGTACTCCTGCTCCCATTGACCGCCGTACATGAGATGGGTGCCGATGTCGATGCTTCGGGTGTCGACGAAAAGCTTCTGTCCGGTATGGAGATAAGTCAGCGCCCGATGATCGCCCAGGTAGGCGACCTGGGAGAACAGGATGTCGCTGCTGCGCCGCTGGCAGGCCTGCGTCAGCGCTCCGAGCGCGCCGGAGATCTTCCCCACCGCGTCCTCCATGCGCCGGATGCGGGCGAGGATCTCCTCGAGCCGTGCTGCTTCGTCCGTCACTTTGCCTCCGCCACGACGGCATCGGCCTCGGCCATGCCGGAGCGCTCGAGCACGCCCAGGACCTCGAGCCGCGCGCGCATCAGCGTTGCCGCGCGCGCGCGGGTGAACCGCCCGCGAATGGTTTCCTGGCCCGCGCGGGCAATGCGCGTACGAAAGCCCGTGTCGTCGGCGAGACGCCGCATCCACTCGGCAGCCTGCTCCACATCGGGATCCGCCCATTGGAAGCGCGGATCGTCGTAGAGATACTCGCCGGGGGCGATGGGCACCATCCGGTAGTCGACGAGACAACTATTGTCGGGTGTCATGAACTCGAGGTTGCCGGAATACGCCGTGCCGATCACCGGCTTGCCGAGGTACATCGACTCGGCGAGTCCCAGGCCGAGACCCTCGGCGCGATGCAGCGACACGTAGGCGTCGACCACGCTTTCGAGGCCGAAAACCTCATCCCGGGACAGGAAGCCATCGCGCAGCAGGATGCGCGGGTCGTCCTCCGCGTGCATCATCAGCGCCTGCAGCTTCCCGGGCTGCACCATGCCGTTGATCGACTTGATCACCAGACCGACATCGTCGCGTCCCCTCGGGAATGCCTGCCGGAACGCAGCGATGGCAGCCTCCGGATTCTTGCGCTTGCTGAACGAGTTGAAGTCGAAACTGAAGAGGAACAGGAACCGATCGTCGGGAAGATCGAACTCGGCTCGCCGATAACTTCGCGCGAGGCGCACCTCGATCGGGGGCGGCACCTTCACCACCGGGCAGTCGCAGACCCGCCGCATCGCCTCGGCAACGAACGCGGTGGCGACCCAGATCTCATCCACGCGTGCAAGCGCATCGTCCCAGGAGCGGGGGAGCGTCTCGAGCTCCCAGTACCAGTAGCCGATGTTGTAGCCGCCGAGCGCGGTGGTCGTTGCCATCAGCGGATGCACGGGCTTCAGCATGTCGGGATTGAGGCAGTAGAGCGAAACACGATGCCGCAGCACGTCCGACACATGCGGCGCGACCGTGCGATCGGCCTGTCGTGAGCGCAGGCGCATGTCGACGTCCTTGACGACGAATGGAATCCCGCCGTCATCACACGCACCGGCGAGTGCGCGCAAGCTCTCGCCCAAGCCGAACTCTCCGAACGCGAAACCCACGAGGTTGAGGCCAGGCGTCAGCACTTCTGCCGCCGTCGCCTTGCGCCGCTCCAGCACCAGCACGGCCAAACGATCGAGCTCGTCCGGCGCGAAGGCGAGGACATGCCCCGTCTGGAACGGCGTCTTGAGAAAATGCAGCCCCCACACCGCCATGCAGGGCGCGATCGGATTGGCCGGAATATTCTCCTCGCGGCAGGCCCGCGCGTAATGCTCCGTGAACATTGCCACCTGGGCCTGCTCACGCTCGCCCGGCGTGACCGCGGGTTCGGCCCGGAGCCGGTGCACGTACAGCGCTCGCGCGATGTGCACCGGCTCCGCGAGCCACACGGCGCGCAGCGCAAAGTCCCACGCCTGGACCAGCGGGAGGTCTCGAAAGCCATCGAGCGCGTCGAAGAGATCGCGCCGGAAGAAAAGGTTGCTCGCCCCGAGGGCGACGAACTCCTGGTGAAAAAGCGCGTGCCCCACCGAGTCGGCTTCGGGAATGGCTTCTAGCAATGTGCGCAGCGCCCCGACGCGCGGGTCCGCGTCGGCGGTCACAGGCTGGCCCGCGTCGTCCACGAAGCGGGCGTCGGTGAAGCCCCATGCTGCGCCGCGGGCAAGTATCGCCTCGACCAGCACCGCTATGCGCTCCGGTGCATGCAGGTGATCGCTTTCCAGAAGGGCGACGAACGTGCCGCCACTCGCACGCACGCCGGCGTTGAGGCGTACCGCAAGCCCGGCATGGGGGGCGACGCTCATCAATCGCTGCGCGAGCGCGGTATCACCTTCCACGGCGCGGGTCGAGGCCGGCAGCGCGGCGTCCGCGTCGTGCACCAGGACGAGCTCGAGCGGTCGGTAAGCTTGCGCACGCACTGCGGCGATGGCGCGCTCGGTCCGTTCGGGGAAGGCCCCGGCGATGACGATCACACTGACGAGTGGCGGCGCTCCCGCTGCATCGACGCGCTGCGCGATCACGGCGCGGCAGTCGGCGCGCAACGCTCCAGCGCGCACGGCATCGAGGCCCGCAAGCGCCTGGGTGAACATGAAGTTGAGGGCCGTCCACACCGCGTACTGAGCGGCGGGCGGGAGGGGATGGCGAGGCAGCGCGCGTGCGGCGCGAAGCAGGAGCGGCAGCGCCTCCTCGGGATGGCCGCGCTCGTGCGCCACCAGGGCAAGAATGCGCAACGCGTCCGGGTGTTCGGGCTGTTGTGCAAGAAGCTCCGCCGCGACCGCCGCGGCGCCGTCGTGGTCCCTGGCGTCGAAGCGCACCTGCGCCTGCGCCGCGAGCGCACCGGGCCCGGAGGGGGCGCCCTCGACGCTGCCGTGACAAGCCTTGTAGCGCTGGCCGCTGCCGCACGGACACAGCGCGTTGCGTGAAGCTGGTGCCGGCATTCCCAGCGCCATTCAATACGACCCGGGGGTGGCGAAGTTCTCGAAACGGGTGAATTCGCCGAGGAAGGTCAGCCGCACGGTGCCGATCGGGCCGTTGCGCTGCTTGCCGATGATGATCTCGGCGATGCCTTTCTCCTGCGTGTCGGGGTTGTACACCTCGTCCCGATAGATGAACAGGATCACATCCGCGTCCTGCTCGATGGCGCCGCTTTCGCGCAGATCCGACATCACCGGCCGCTTGTTGGGACGCTGCTCGAGCGAGCGATTGAGCTGCGAGAGCGCCATGACCGGCACCTTGAGCTCCTTCGCGAGCGCCTTCATGGCCCGCGAGATCTCCGAGATCTCCGTCGCCCGGTTCTCCCCCTGCGACGACGCCTCCATGAGTTGCAGGTAATCGACGATCACGAGTCCCAGCTTGCCGTACTGCTTCATCAGGCGGCGCGCGCGTGAGCGCACCTCGATGGCGTTGAGCGCCGGCGTCTCGTCAATGAGAATCGGGGCCTCGTTGAGACGGCCGAGCGCCGCGGAGAGTCGCTCCCAGTCGTCGCTCGCGAGCCGCCCCGTGCGCAGCTTGTGCTGGTCGAGCCGTCCCACCGACCCGATCATGCGCAATGCGAGCTGTGCCGCGCCCATTTCCATGGAGAAGACGGCGACGGGCAACCCTGCCGCCAGTGCAACGTGCTCGCCGATATTCAGCGCCAGGGCCGTTTTGCCCATGGAGGGTCTACCCGCAACGACCACCAGATCCCCCGGCTGCAGCCCCGAGGTCATCTTGTCAAGATCGGTGAATCCGGTGGGCACACCGGTGACTTCGGAGGGATCGTCGCGGTTGAAGAGCGCTTCGATGCGCTCCACCACGCCGACCAACAATTCACCGATGGGGGCAAACTGCTGCTGGCCGCGCGAGCCCTGCTCCGCGATGTGCAGGACCTTCGCTTCGGCCTGGTCGAGGATTTCCTTCGCGCTGCGGCCGAGCGGGTTGTATGCCGAGTCGGCGATATCCCCGGCGGTGGCGGCGAGCTGGCGCAGGATGGAGCGCTCGCGCACGATCGCACCGTAGTGCCGGATGTTCGCCGCGGTCGGTACGTTCTGCACCAGTGCGCCGAGGTAAGCAAGACCACCGACGTACTCGAGTTTCTGCGAGGACGATAGCGCTTCGGCAACGGTGACCACGTCGGCCGGCTTGCCATCGGCCACCAGCGCGACAATATGCTGGTAGATCAGCCGATGCGCCTCGCTGTAGAAGTCGGCCGGCGCCATGATGTCGCCGACGCGGTCCGTCGCCTCGTTGTCGAGCAGCAGTCCGCCCAGCACCGACTGCTCCGCTTCCAGCGAGTGCGGCGGCAGCTTGATGGCATCGACTTGGGGATCGTCAGGCATGGCGGCGGGAGCTCACCTGATTTTACCGTCGCCGGATGCCGATGCGCGGCATGAAGGAGCCGTTGGATTAAAAAAGGGCGCCCTCACGGCGCCCTTTGGTGCCGCCGCGTGAACCCGCGCGGCAACAGCGAAGCTCAAACCGGCGGCGTCTCGCCGATCACACTCACGGTGACGTTGGCTTTGGCATCGGTATGGAGGCTCACGACCAAGGGGTAGTCCCCGACCTGCTTCAAGGGCCCGGCCGGCATGTGCACCGCCGCCTTCTCGAGATCGAATCCGTGCGGCTTGAGTGCTTCGACGATGTCGGCGTTGGTCACCGAGCCGAAGAGCCGTCCGTCGACGCCGGCTTTCTGGGTGATCTCAAGCCTCAATCCCTCCAGCTTTGCCGCTTGCGCCTGCGCGGCTTCGAGCTTGGCCGACGCTGCCTTCTCGAGCACCGCCCGCGTCGCTTCGATCGCGGCGATGTTCTCCGCCGTGGCGCGCTTCGCCTTGCCGTGCGGGAGGAGGTAATTGCGCGCGTAGCCCTGCTTGACCTTCACCACGTCGCCGAGATTGCCGACGTTGACCACCTTTTCGAGCAGAATAATTTGCATCGGGTCCTCCGCTTCAGTGCAGGTCGGTGTACGGCAAGAGCGCCAGGAACCGCGCGCGCTTGATCGCGGTCGACAGCTGGCGCTGATAGCGCGCCTTCGTTCCGGTAATGCGCGCCGGCATGATCTTGCCGTTTTCCTGGACGAAATCCTTCAGGATGTCGATGTCCTTGTAATCAATTTCCTTGACGCCTTCAGCGGTAAAGCGGCAGAATTTCTTGCGCTTGAAAAGATTATTCCCGCGCTCGCGCTTCTTGCCATCCTTCTTCTTGCCGAATCTTCCTTGGGGACGGGGCATGTCGTTTCCTATAGTTCAGTGTTCGATCAGTTCAAATTCGTTGACGTGCATCGCGACGGTAATGCCGGTGCGCCAGCGGCGCGCCAGAAAGCCCTTGCAGCGGATGGCAGTGCCCGGGGGTGTTGCGGCCAGGGCGCGGGCTGATGCCCCGAACGCCACGGCTGCAAGGTCGCACTCGACCATCCGCTCCGAGCCCGCTTCTTCCTGCCGTGAAGCGTGACGCAGCAGGAAGTCGATGGCCGGAAGGCCCGCCGGGGTGAAGCGCAGATCACCGCGTTCGGCGATCGTTGCATCAAGCAACAGCGAGTTCTTGTCCAACGACCGGCATCCATTGCGTGCGCCCGCGTTGCAGTCGCATCGTGAGCGTCAGGCTTCGGAAGGCGCGGGTGCGGGCGTGGCCGGCCGGTCGGCTGCGGGCCGCTCCCCACGCTCTCCGCCACGATCACCGCGGTCGCCGCGATCACCCCGGTCGCCGCGATCACCTCCGCGGTCGCCGCGATCACCGCGTTCGCCACGCTCGCCGTCACGGCCTGCCGCGCGCGGCTTCTCTTCGCGCATCATCGGCGACGGTGCGAGGACCGCTTCGCTCATGGCGACGATGAGATGCCGGATGACCGCGTCATTGAACTTGAACGCGTGCTCGAGCTCTTCGAGCGTCTCCTGATCGCATTCGATGTTGAACATGACGTAATGCGCCTTGTGGATCTTGGCAATCGGGTAGGCAAGCTGGCGCCGACCCCAATCCTCATGGCGATGAATACGCCCGTTGCGGGCGGTGACCATCGTGCGATACCGCTCGACCATGCCAGGCACCTGCTCGCTCTGGTCCGGGTGCACGATGAAAACGATTTCGTAATGACGCATGCAGAACGCTCCTTGTGGTCATGGTTGGGCGGTCGGTGTGGGAGCCATCGCCAGGTTCACGATGCGTCCGTCGATTCCGGCTGCGGGCGGCCTTCCCGTCTGCGGCGGGTGAGGCAAGGGAACCCAAGAGTATAAGCAGATTCAATAACAAAAACAAGTGATAACGCTCAACGGGAGTGTCTCAGTCAGACCACTACCCGCTCAACGGTAGTGGGGGGTCATCGCCGAACAGTCGCCCGGGCGCTTTTAAGGGGCCGGCGTTCCCGCGCTGCTGCTGGTGGAGAGCAGTGCCGGTGACGCGAGCGTGTTGCCGGCGACCGCCGCCGGACGGATCAGTGCCGCCAGCCGCGCGTCGCGCTCCGTCTTGGGCAGGCCTGCGAGCATCTTCACGTCTTCGAAGAACCGCGGCAGGTCGTGATGATTGGCGGCAATGAGAGCCGCGAATTCGGGCACGTGATCGGCGTAAAGACCGACCCCCGCGATCCCGGCATTGTTGGCGCCGGTGGCGATCCAGCGGTCGTACGCGGCAAGTCCGCCCCAACCCGATTTCAGGTGTTCGTATTGAGCCCGCATGTCCGCGAAGGCAGCGGCCTTCCCGGCGCGCTTCTCGGCTGCCGGCACGGTGCTCGCGTAGAGTGCCCGCAGGCGATCGCGCGTGGCCCGCACCATCGACCGGAAGTCCGCGCGCAGGCGACGGGTGCGGGCCACGTCTTCGCCAAGCTGGGACGCGTCCTTGCGGCCGGCCTGGGCCGCGAGCCAGCGCCGCATGCCCTCCTCTTCGACCGACACGGCGAACGACTCGTTGAAGGCGGTATCGTCCTTCACATAGATCACCTGGTGCGCCAGTTCGTGAAACATGAGCCGCGCCAGCTCCGTTTCACGGTAGCGAACGAAGGTGGAGAGCACCGGATCGTCAAACCAGCCCAACGTCGAGTACGCCGGTACGCCTCCCAGGTGCACATCGTCGCCGCGGGCCACCAGCCGCTCCGATTCGTGGCGCGCATCGTCCTCGTTGAAGTAGCCGCGGTACGAGACGCATCCGACGATGGCGTAGCACCATTGCCGGGGGGTCAGCGAAAGCTCCGGCGTGGCCACCACATTCCACACCACGAACTGCCGGCCGAGGTCGGTGTACCGGGTGTAGCTGCGGTTGTCGGGCAGCCCCAGCTCGCGCGAGGCGAAGGCCCGAATGGCTTGTACCTGCGTGAGACGCGTCTTGAGCAGCGGATCGTTGGTGGTCTCGAGGACGTCGGTGATGGGTCTCGCTCCGGCGATCAGGCTCATCTGTCCGGAGACGCCCTGCCAGTAAAAATCAATGGCGGAACATCCGGAAAGCAGCAGGGTGGCGGTCAACAGAGCGGCGGCGGCGCGGCAGACGATGGCAAGTTTCATGTAGGGACGCCAGTCAGGGTTGAGCCATGTTGCGCGGGGGCCGGGAAGCGCGGCAGCCGCACAACGCCCTTTTCGAGCTGCTCCTGCCCGATGAGACAGGCAAAACGCACCTGCTTATCGGCACGATGACGTCCAAAATCAATACCCGGTGCCGCCACAAGCAGGCGCCGTGAAGCACATCCCGGCAGAAGACGTGGCTTTCGAGCCAGGCGAGGCCATGCCGAGCGCGCAGGTGTAACGGATGTTGGCCGCAGGGCAGCGCCCGCTGTGCTGCGGCAAGGACCTGCGGCGATAACCGGAGAGCGGGGCTCGCCGATGGCGAGCGCGCCACGAGCGCCTGCAGCCTCGAGCGCCCGCGCGGCCGGTGGAGGTGCGATTTTCTGCGCGCGGGAGGCGAGGTCGAGGAAGCGCTCCATCAAACGAGGTAGCGTAGTAACACAGGAAAAGCGGTATGGTAACGCTTGCCTTCGCCGCTTGGTTACGTTGCGACCAAAATGGCAAGCGGCGGCGAAGCCGTTGTATCCATACCGTGCGAGCCGCAGCAATGGACTACAAGGCAGAGCTCGAGCGATGAAACCGAACCACACTGCGCGCGTCCCCCTGCCGGCCCCGCGTAACACCCACGCGAGGCTGTGGGGCTTAGCACTGGCCGCCGTCAGCGCGCCGTTCGCAGCGGGCTGCAACGCATCGGTCTACAAGTGTGCCGGGGCCGATGGCGCGCCGGTATACCAGGAGTTCGCCTGCCCTGCCGGCAAGGAGTTGCGCAACTTCGACACCGACCCGCCGGCGTTGTCGATCATTCCCGCACCCGAGGCGGCCCCCGATGGGCGGGCGCGGAAGGTGACCGAAAAGCCGGGGCCCAGGAAGACGGCAGGCGGAGAGCCTTCCGCCAGGAAGACGCGCGGCGATCCGGCCGAGCGCCGGCATGCGCACACCGGCATGAGCGAAGGAGAAGTCATGGCCAGGCTGGGTCGTCCCGACATCACCGCGGGCGGCGGGCGCAAGGGCAAGAGCCGCTGGACCTATCTTCCGACACCCGGCGACCCCGATACCATCACGACGCTCTACATTGATCGCGGTGCGGTGGTGGATATCGAACGCAAGCTCATGAAGCGCTAGTGTCCGGTCCCATAAATTCGCCCGATTTCGAACGCTCCTTTAGTTCGGAACTTACGGGACAGCACACTAGCAGGCTGTCGAAAAAACTACTGCGGCGCTCGTCTGCCGCGTTGGAATTGAACCTGCACCTGACGGAGTCCGGGTGCGGGAGCGGGTCTGATCGTGCTGCACATCATCGACCGAAAACCGCGGTAGCGTCGAGGAACCTGCGAAGGGAGGCTTGAAGATGAATGCCCTGTTTTCCGCTTTGGTGTCGATTCTATTGCTGTCCGGCATGGCGGCGCAGGCGCAGGGGCTCAGTCGGGAACAGGCTGCGCAAGCGCTTTCCCAGGCTGATCCGCAGATGCGCCGCGATGCCGCAGGCCGCCTCGGCGAAGTCGGCACGATGGCGGACGCAACGCTGCTCGTGAGCGCCCTGCGCGATGCCGACGACGACGTGCGCGATCGCGCCGAGCAGGCACTGTGGCGTATCTGGGCACGCTCCGGCGATTCTGAAGTGGACCGGCTCTACCAGGCGGGTGTCGAGCAGATGAGCGCCGGCGACCTGGAGCAAAGTATCGCCACGTTTTCCCGCATCATCGCGCTCAAGCCCGATTTCGCCGAAGGCTGGAACAAGCGCGCAACGTTGTATTTTCTTGTCGGTGATCTACGCAAGTCGCTTGCCGACTGCGATGAGGTCATGAAGCGCAACCCGTATCACTTCGGCGCGCTCGCCGGCTACGCCCAGATTTACGTCGGACTCGATCGCTACGATCGCGCGCTCGAGTATTCGCGCCGGGCGCTCAAGGTCAACCCCAACATGGACGGAGTCAGGCGCAACATCGACCTGATCGAGCGTTTGCTCGAGCAGCGGCGCAGGCAAATGATCTGACTCGCTCCTTCCTCTCTTTCGATACCGCACGTAGCACCGTCCTACGCGCGCCCGCGACCATCGAGGCTGTAGCGCCCGGGTCCGAAGGCCATCAGCAGCAGCATCGCCCCGAAGATGGACACGTTTTTCATGAAGTTGATCTGCTGCATCATGACCTGGTCGGCGGGAGCGGACCAGAAATTGTGGAAGAGGAACGTCGTGGGAATGAGCCATAGCGCGATGACCGCTGCCGCGTAACGCGTCTGCCAGCCCAGCGCAATGGCGAGGCCCAGGCCCAGCTCCTCGACGATGGTGATCGCCGTGGCCACCTGAGGCAGGGGGATGCCGTTACTCGCGATGAAGCCGGCGGTGCCGCCGAAGTCCATCATCTTGCCCCACCCCGACGTGACAAACAGAATGGCGACCGCAATGCGGCCGATGAGAGCGATGAGATCCTGTGACTTTTCCATGGTGCCTCCTTAAGTTTGGGGAAGATCGAAGAGCAGCACTTCGGCATCCTCGGCGCGATCGATCCGCACCATAGCCTCGTCGCTGATTTTGGCGGCATCGCCCGCGGCGAGGCGGATGTCGTTGGCGTGAACGGCGCCGCGCGCGACATGCACGTAGGCGCGGCGCCCGGGAGGCAGCCGATGCACGACGGCGTCCGCACCATCGAGCATCGCAGCGTACACCCGCGCGTCCTGATGAATCAGCACGGCAGCGCCCTCGCCTTCGGGCGCCGCGATCAAACGCAGCCGGCCGCGCTTTTCCTGCGCCGCAACGTGGGTCTGCTCGTAGCCGGGAGCAATCCCGCGCACCGATGGCTCGATCCAGATCTGCAGAAAATGCACGCCTTCCGTTTGCGACGGATTGTATTCACTATGCGCAACGCCGCGCCCGGCGCTCATTCGTTGCACGTCGCCCGGCGCGATGATCGAGCCGTTGCCCATGCTGTCCTTGTGCTCGAGCCGGCCCTCGAGCACATAACTCATGATCTCCATGTCCCGATGGCTGTGGGTGCCAAAGCCCATCCCCGGCTGCACCCGATCCTCGTTGATGACCCGCAGCGGGCCGAAACCCATGTGGGCGGCGTCGTGATACTCGGCGAATGAAAAACTGTGGCGTGATTCCAGCCAGCCGTGCTGCGCATGGCCCCGGTCTTCGGATCTCCTGAACTCGATCATTGCATTCTCCTGTCGATTCGCGCGGGCCGCCTGCCGGTGACGGGCCGCCCCTTTGTACGACCATGATAGGGTTGCGTTAGCGGGGAAAAAAGCAAATAATTTTTGCCGAAACGTTCAAAATTTTTCAATATGCGCCTGACTCTCGATTCGCTGGCCGTGCTCGACGCGATCGACCGCAAGGGAAGCTTCGCTGCAGCGGCGGTGGAACTCTTCCGCGTGCCGTCGGCGATCACCTATACCGTACGCAAGCTCGAGCGGGATCTAGACGTCGCGCTCTTTCGGCGCGAGGGGCGGCGAGCCCTGCTGACGCCGGCGGGCCGCGAGCTCCTGGAATCCGGCCGGCGGCTCCTGCGGGCAGCGACCGAGGCGGAGCACCGCGTGCGCCGGATCGCCACCGGCTGGGAGAATGAACTGCGTATCGCGGTGGATACGATCGTACCGTTGCGCGCCATGCTGCCCCTGATTGCAGCCTTCCACCGCGATTGCCGTGACCGGCAGGCCGCGCACACGCGCCTTCGTTTCGCTACCGAAGTGCTCGGCGGCACCTGGGATGCGCTCGTCCACCGCCGAGCCGATCTGGTGATCGGTGCCTCGGGCGATCCGCCGTCCGGCGGTGGCTATCGGCTGCGAGCCCTGGCCGAGGTCACGATGCTGTTTGCCGTCGCCCCGGGCCACCCGCTGGCGCGGCAACGCGAGCCCCTTGCGACCGGCGACATCGTGCAATTCCGGGCGGTAGTGGCCGCCGACAGTTCGCGCGATCTCGTTCCACGATCGGTGGGTCTGTTGGACGGACAAGACACGCTGACGATGCCCGACCTGCCCTCGAAGATTGCGGCGCAAGTGGCGGGGCTGGGGTGCGGATTCGTGCCGGCGCATCTTGCCGCCGTCGACATCGCCGCCGGGCGGCTGGTCGTGCGTCAAGTGGAGGATGCGGCGCCATCCGGGCGAATGTTCGTGGCCTGGCGGAGCGAGAAGCCGGGGAAGGCCCTCGCGTGGTGGATCGATGCGGTGGCGAGTTCGTCGCTCGGCCAGCATCTGGCCAGCGGCGCGGCGTCGCCGGCCGCCAAAACGGCGCCGAGGCAATCGCGGCCGCGCGCCAGGACGCGAGCGAACTGATCGCAGGTCCGGGCCGCTGGATGTCGCGATGGTCCGCGATTGCCGAGGTACGCTCTGATCCGTCGGTCAAACGGGTGTTGCGCCCCGCTCTGTCGGTGCGGCGTCAGACCGGTTGATCCCCCGGCTTGCTATCAATGCCTGGAATACGAGGCCCACTGCAACCAGCGACCATACGATGAGCGCCCCCGATGGCAAATCGAACGCGGTCGAAAAAATCAATCCCACCGCGTATCCCAACGCAGCCACGCACCATGCCAGAGGTAACCGGTATGCAACCACGCGTCTGGTCGCGAGCGGCGGCACGATCAGCGTCGCAAACACGAGATAAAGGCCGACGAGTTGCACCGACAGTGTCACCGCGCACGCGAACAGCAGATAAAATCCGGTGCGGCCAAGACGCGCCCGGAAGCCGAACCACATGGCCAGGATCGCGGCATAGACCACCGCCACGCCTGCGAGCTGTACCGGCTGGACCCACAGAATTTGTCCCACCAGCAAGTCGCGCAGGTGCTCGCCGCCGTGAGCGTTGCTCGCCAAAAGCAGGATGCCGCCGGTGGCCGCGAGCACGAACACCACGCCAATCACGGCTTCCTGTACCTCGGGCCACCGGCGCTCGGTCCAGGTCAGCAGCGTTGCCCCCGCCAGTGCCGCCGCCAATGCAGCGGCTTGCACGCCCCAGCCTTGGGGCTCGAAGCCGAGCCGGTCGGCAAGCAGCACGCCGCCGCCTGCGATTTGTGCGATGGCGAGATCGATGAACACGATTCCGCGCGCCAATACCTGCA
>JBDUCE010000173.1:0-5681 GCA_040003635.1 Betaproteobacteria bacterium | reverse complement strand
GCTTGGTGTGAAGGCGGACCTCGGGGCGCCGATGGTCGAGCAGGCGCTACCGGACAAACCTGCGACGCTCGCAGGAATCAAACCCGGCGATCGCATTGTGGCCATCGATGGTGATGCCGTGCGCTCGCCGTCCGATGTCGCGGTACACACCAATGCCAAGCCCGGTGAACGATTGGTGTTCAGGATCGAGCGCCAAGGCGCGCTGATCGACATCCCGCTGATCGCAGAGCCCGCGGAAATCAACGGACGTCGCGTAGGTTTGGCCGGTATCCGCCTCAAGGTCGACCCTGCCAGCGCCGACCAACTGCGCACGACAGCGCGCTACGGGGTGCTCGAAGCGACGCAGCAAGGTGCGCGCAAGACGTGGGAGCTTTCGGTATTCACATTTAAAATGCTCGGACGCATCGTCACGGGCGATGCATCGCTCAAGAACATCAGCGGCCCGATTACCATGGCCGATTACGCGGGACAATCGGCGCAGGCAGGCGTGCTGGTGTTCACGAGCTATCTCGCACTCATCAGCATCAGTCTCGGTGTGCTGAATCTCCTGCCGGTTCCGCTATTGGATGGAGGTCATTTGCTGTATTATTTTGCGGAAATCATCAAAGGCAGTCCTCTTTCCGATCGCGCCTTCGAGGTCGGCCAGCGCATCGGAATGGCAGTGCTGGCGGTACTGATGGCGCTCGCACTCTTCAATGACCTTTCCCGTCTGTTCTGAATCAAGGCGTCGCCGCCTGGCGACATCACCCAAATTGACCGCTCCCACGCGCTGGCGCGCGCTCCCGGCATTGTTGAGCGCATTGTTGGGCTCGCTCGCCAGTCATGCCGCGCTCGCTTTCGAGCCTTTCGTCGTGAAGGACATTCGCGTCGAGGGGGTGCAGCGTACCGAGGCCGGCACCGTGTTTTCCTATCTGCCCATCAAGGTGGGCGACCGCGTCGACGACGAGCGCGCGGCGCAGGCCGTCAGGGCGCTCTTTGCCACCGGGTTTTTCCGTGACGTGCGCATCGAAGCGGACAACGACGTACTCGTCGTGGCGGTGCAGGAGCGTCCGACCATCAGCAAGATCGAGCTCACCGGCAACAAGGAATTCGATACCGATACGCTCAAGAAGGCACTGAAGGAAATCGGCCTGACCGAGGCGCGCATCTTCGATCGTTCCGCGCTCGAGCGCGCCGAACAGGAGATGAAGCGGCAATACATCACCCGTGGGCTGTACGCGGCGCAGGTGACGACCACGGTGACGCCGCAGGAGCGCAACCGCGTCGCCGTCAACTTCACCATCGTGGAAGGCGATGCCGCCAGGATCACCCGGATCAACATCGTCGGCGCGCAGGCTTTCAGCGAAAGCCAGCTCACGAAAGAAATGCAGCTCACCACTCCGGGCTGGCTCACCTGGTACACCAAGAACGACCAATACTCGAAGCAGAAGCTGCAGGCCGACCTCGAGTCGCTGCGCAGCTTCTACCAGAACCGGGGCTACCTCGAATTCGTGGTGGAGTCGACCCAGGTCTCGATCACGCCGGACAAGGAAGACATCTACATCACGATCAACATCAACGAGGGGCCGCTCTACACGGTGTCGGACGTCAAGCTCGCCGGCGAGCTGATGGTGCCGGAGTCCGAGCTCCTGGCGCTGATCAAGGTGCGTCCGGGCGACGTGTACTCCCGCGAGCGGCTGCAGGCGACGGCCAAGGATATCAGCGACCGCCTCGGCGCCGATGGCTACGCGTTCGCCAATGTGAATGCGGTGCCCGAGCTCGACCGCGAGAAGCGCACCGCGGCGTTCACGATCTTCGTCGACTCCGGTCGCCGGGTCTACGTCCGGCGCATCAACATCAGCGGCAACACCAAGACCCGCGACGAAGTCATCCGGCGCGAGATGCGGCAGCTCGAAGGCGGGTGGTATGACAACGCCCGGATCGAGCGCTCGAAAGTGCGCGTTCGCCGGCTCGGCTTCTTCGAAGACGTCAACATCGAAACGCCGCCGGTGCCGGGTACCACTGACCAGGCCGACGTCGACGTCACCGTCGTGGAAAAGGCGACCGGCAACCTGCTGGCGGGCGTGGGCTATTCGAGTGCCGATGGCATCGTGTTCAACGCCTCCGTATCGCAGCAGAACATCTTCGGCAGCGGCAACGCCCTGATCGCGGCAATCAACACCAGCAAGATCAACCGCACCATCTCGCTCGCGTTCACCGAGCCCTACTGGACGGTGAACGGCGTCTCCCGCACGCTCGAGGTGTACCAGAAGAACATCGACCCGACGTCGACCCTCGCGGTATCGCGATACTCCTCGTCCACCCTGGGTGCCGCCGCCACCTTCGGCGTGCCGATCACCGAAACCGATACGGTCAATCTCGGCGCGCGCTTCGAGCACACCAAGCTCGATCTCTTCGCCGAGAGCCCCCCGATCTACCTCGACTTCGCCAACCGCTTCGGGCTCGTTACCGACACCGTCATCGGTTCTATCGGATGGTCGCGTGACACCCGCGACGACATTCTCTATCCTTCGCGGGGACGGCTGCAAAGCGTCCTGCTCGAAGTCGGGCTCCCGATCGGCGACCTTTCCTACTATAAGCTCAACTACCTCCACCAATGGTTCCTGCCGGTCTATTCGGACTTCGTGCTGATGGTGCGTGGTGACTTCGGATACGGAGGTGGTTACTCGGGCAAGCCGCTGCCGTTCTTCAAGGCGTTCTACGCCGGCGGGGTGGGGTCAGTGCGCGGTTACGAAACGAGCTCGCTGGGTCCACAGGATGTCTTCGGCAATGTCATCGGAGGCAAGCGCAAGATCGTGGGCAACGCCGAGCTTTTTTACCCGCTCATCAAAGGCGACAAGTCGGTGCGTGCGAGTGTTTTTGCCGATGTCGGGCAGATTGTCGGCGAGGGTGGGCAGCGCGATCTGGAGACTTTCCGTTATTCGACGGGCGTGGGGCTCGCATGGAATTCCCCCATCGGGCCCCTCAAGTTCAGCTATGCGCTACCGCTTGCGCAGAAGCCGGGTGACCGGCCGCAGCGCTTCCAATTCCAGATCGGCTCGGTGTTCTGACCCGAAGCCGCTTAGAGTGAGGAGAGACCTTTGATTCGCAGCACCCGTTGTCCTTCGCGCATGGCGTTGTTGGTGGCAGCGCTCCTGGCGCTGGCCGCGGGCCCGGCGCTCGCCGCCGAATACAAGCTCGGCTTCGTCAACTCCGAGCGGCTTTTTCGCGAAGCCGCCCCCGCCAAGCGGGCCCAGCAAAAACTCGAAAAGGAGTTTGCCGCCCGTGATGCCGACATCCAGAAGCTCACCCGGCAGGCCCGCGATCTGCAAACCCAGCTCGAGAAGGACGGCGTCACCATTTCGGACGCCGACCGCCGCAACAAGGAGCGCGATCTCGCCAACCTGACCCGTGATCTGCAACGCTCCCAGCGGGAGTTTCGCGAGGACCTCAACCTGCGCCGGAACGAAGAGCTGGCCAGCGTGCAGGAGCGCGCCAACAAGGTCATCCAGCAGATTGCCGAAGCGGATAAATTCGATCTGATCGTGCAGGAGCCGGTGATTTTCGCGAGCCCGCGCATCGATATCACCGACAAGGTGATCAAGGCCCTCGCCGACAAGTAGGCCCACCCGAAGGCAGCGGCTGCACCAAACCGCCGGCCATCCCCTTTAAGGATCCGGACGCCGTGTCCATTCCCCTTTCCGAGCTGGCCGCACGGGTGGGCGCCGAGCTTTCGGGCGACGGCACGGTACGCATCGAGCGGGTGGGAACACTGCAGTCCGCGCAGCACGATGCCATCACGTTTCTGGTCAACCCCCGCTATCGGCGCGACCTCGCCGCCACCCGCGCCGGCGCCGTCATCGTGGCACCGGCACTGGCCGGCGCGACGATGCTCCCCAAGCTCATCAGCGCGAATCCCTACGCCACGTTCGCCAGGGTCGCGACGTTGCTGCATCCATCGCTCCCGGTGACCCCGGGAACCCATGCCACCGCAATCATCGGTGCCGGCGCGCGGGTCGCACCATCGGCCAGTGTGGGGCCCTATGTCACCATCGGGGTCAACGCGGTGATCGGCGAGCGGGTCGCCGTTGGTGCCGGCACCGTGGTCGGTGATGGCAGCCACATCGGCAACGACACGCGGCTTCATCCCAACGTGACCCTCTATGCCGGTTGCCGAATCGGCGAGCGGGGCATCGTGCATAGTGGGGTGGTGATCGGCGCGGACGGATTCGGGATGGCGGAAGAGGGCGGCCGTTGGCTCAAGATCCCGCAAGTCGGACGCGTGGTGATCGGCAATGATGTGGAGATCGGCGCCAACACCACGATCGATCGGGGCGCCCTCGACGACACGGTGATCGAGGATGACGTGAAGCTCGACAACCAGATCCAGATTGCCCACAACTGCCACATCGGCGCGCACACCGCGATCGCCGGCTGCGCCGGCATCGCCGGCAGCACTCACATCGGCCGCAACTGCCGCATTGGCGGCGCCGCCATGATCAGCGGCCATCTGCATATCGCCGATGACACTACGATTTCGGGCGCGACGCAGGTCTTCAACTCGATCCATGCGCCCGGGGTCTACACTTCGACGTTTCCGGCATTGCCCCATCGGGAGTGGATGCGCGTGGCCTCCGCCGTACGCAGATTGCGCCGGCTGGAAGAGCGGCTGCGCACCCTCGAGCGCGCCACGGGAAGTCCGCAGCCAGTGGCCGAGCGAGCAACAGAGCAGGGGGATAAATGACCACCGACGGGCCCGGCGCAATGGACATTCACGCCATCATGCAGTACTTGCCGCACCGGTATCCCTTCCTGCTGGTGGACAGGGTGCTCGCAGCCGAGCCTGGGCGGTTCATTCGCGCGGTCAAGAACGTCACCATGAACGAGCCGTTCTTTACCGGCCACTTCCCGGGCTTTCCGGTGATGCCGGGGGTTCTCATCATCGAGGCACTGGCGCAAACCGCCGCCATTCTTTCGCACCTGACGCGGGGGACGCGCTCGGATGCCCGGTCGCTGATTTTCTTCGCCGGCATCGACCGCGCCCGCTTTCGCCGGCAGGTGATACCGGGCGATCAACTGATCCTGGAAGCGACCGTCGTGCGCATCGTGCGCGGCGTCGGCAAGTTCGAGACCCGTGCGTTGGTCGACGGCGAAGTCGCGGCCGAAGGTGAGCTGATGGCGGCGATCCGCCAGAGGGGAAACCCGGACGCCACGGTGGCGGGGATCCCCGGCGAACCCTGCGGCGCGCCCGGCGACGCCTGAAAACGATGCCGCGCGTTCATCCGACCGCCTTGGTCGACGCGGCTGCAAGTCTCGCTCCGGACGTCGAGGTCGGAGCCTTTTCCATCGTGGGTCCCGAAGTGACGATCGGGGCCGGCACGGTGATTGGCCCCCACGCCATCATCACCGGCCGCACCACGATCGGGATGCGCAATCGAATTTTCCAGTTCACCTCGGTGGGCGAGATACCTCAGGATCGAAAATATGGGGGCGAAGCAACCGGGCTTCGCATCGGCGACGAGAATGTGATCCGTGAATTTGTCACCATTCACGCGGGCACCGCACAGGATCGAGGCGTCACCACCGTGGGCAATGGCAACTGGCTGCTGGCTTATGTGCATATCGCGCATGATTGCCTGGTCGGAAGCCACACTACTTTTTCCAACAACGCGCAACTCGCCGGGCACGTCACGATCGAGGAC
>JBDUCE010000172.1:0-5702 GCA_040003635.1 Betaproteobacteria bacterium | reverse complement strand
GTCGAGCCGGACGCCGCTCGATGCTGCGCTCGGGATGGGGCATCCCATGGCTTAGAGGGAAATGATCATGCCGTCGGCCGCACATTTTTCGTCGACGTCACCTGCATGACTCAGCATATCCTCCGACATGTGGGTCAACACCAGCGCCTTTACGTTGAGCTCCTCCCGGTGCGCGCGGAGCGTCGCGTAGTTCATGTGCATCTTGATCGGCTTGGCGTAGTAGTAGCACTCCATGATGAGGAGATCGGCCGCGTCCGCCGCTTGCGGCAGCGCATCGGTCCAATCGGTGTCGCCGGAATAAGTGATCACCTTGCCGCCGCACTGCACCCGCAACATCGTCGGCGAAGTCTCGGGCGTGTGCATGGCAGGGAACGCCGTGACCGTAAGTCCGCCTATGACCATCGGTTGTCGGGGCACCAACTCGACGAACTCGAGCTCGAACCGCGGTTTCATCGCACGACTTCCTGGAAACAATGCTTCGCGGAGATCATTCATGCGCGCCCGGACTCCCTGCGGTCCGCCGACAACGAGTCGCCGGGTCCTCTTGCTTGCGAGCATGGCGTCCATGATCAAAAACGGCACCCCGCCGCAGTGATCGCCATGGAAGTGCGTCAGCAGAATGGTGTCGACACCGTTGGGATCGATGCCCTGGGCACGCATCGCAACCAAGGACGATGCGCCGCAATCGAGCAGACATCGCTGGCCGTCGGCTTCGACCATGATGCACGTCTGAAAGCGGCCGCCGCTTCCAAACGAATCGCCCGAGCCAATGAAGCGCACGCTTGTGGTCACCTGCCCACCACGCGTTCAGGGGGTCGCAGGCGCGTGATATTCGGAGCCCGTCGCAAGTCCATTTATAACTTCCGTGCGCTTGTCGACAAGCGCGCGGATGAATTCCAGGCAGAGTACGGCGAATATTCGTGCGCGCTGCGCGTTGTCGAAGAGATAGCGGCCGTCGATGCAGCCATTCGCGCGATAGTTCTCCGCCAGCTGGGTCCCGATTTCAAGCTTCGTTTGCGGGACGGACATTTCGATGCCATCCGGCGCCGGCTCCAGTGCAGTGACGATGTTGTGCCGCACGATGACAACGTAGACGGTCGCCATCAATTCACCAGGACGCCAGCGCCATGTTCAAGTCTCGCTTTCTCCGCCCACACCCTTTCGGCTGTGGCCGCGGCAGTTGCCGAAGCAATAGGGTGCGTTCTCGGAGCGCTTGCACCCGCACATGTAGAAGACGCCACTGATCGGCGCTTCGAATTCGATCGGCTCATGCAGGGTACCGATATGCGATTCGTCACACCAGGGCTGCGTCGCACTCAAGCCGCAACTGCACCAGCGATATCTCTTGCCCTCCTCGACCTGCTCGGCGTAAGGCCCGGGTTGCGGGCAGGCCGGCCGGCTCGCGCCAGGCCGCTTGCGATCGTAGGCGTCGGTCACGAGCCGGCGGCCGATGGCAGGTCGATGATTTTCGCCAGATGCGGAAAAGTGTCCACCGCATTGGGAAGATTCATCGCCGCCACGAAGTATTCCTGAAATTTCGGCGCCACGGCGGTCTCGACCTTCTCGACGCGGCGAATCACGGTCTCGATCTCTGCGCGGGCAGCGCGATTCAGCAGCGCAATGCGCGCACCCGTGCCGGCCGCGTTGCCCACGGAACTGACCCGCGCGAGCTCACAATCCGGGATCATGCCAATCACCATGGCGTACTTGACGTCGATGTAGCTGCCAAAGGCGCCCGCGAGGTAGATGCGGTCGACCGTATCCACCTCCATCCGGTCCATCAGGAGCTTGGCCCCGGAATAGCAGGCCGATTTGGCAAGCTGGATCGCGCGAATGTCGCTGGGAATGACCTTCACGGTGCGATCCGAAGAGTGGTAAAGCATGTACTCGAAATTGCGTCCCTTCGGAATCAGATGCGGATTTCCGGCCACATCCTTGCCCTTTGCCAGCATGCGCCCGGTCGCATCGATGACGCCGGAGAGAAACAATTCGGCCACGGCTTCGATGATGCCCGAACCGCAGATACCCGTGACGCCGAAGCCGGCGACACCCTCTGCGAACCCCGGCTCATCGGACCAGAGCTCGCAACCGATCACCTTGAAGCGCGGCTGCAAGGTCACGCGATCGACGCGCACGCGCTCGATGGCGCCTGGCGCGGCGCGCTGGCCGGAGCTGATCTGGGCCCCCTCGAACGCCGGTCCGGTCGGGCTCGAACAGGCGATTAACCGATTCCTGCTGCCAAGGACCAACTCGGCGTTGGTCCCGACATCGATGACCAGCGTCATCTCGTCGGAAAGGTGCGGCGCCTGCGAAAGAATGACGCCTGCGGTATCGGCACCCACATGGCCCGCGATGCAGGGGAGGAAGTACACGTGCCCGCCCGGGCTTACCGGCAGTTCCAGGTCGCGCGCGACCACCGTGACGCCGTTGTCGACCACCAACGGGAATGGCTCCATGCCAAGCTGCGTCGGATCGATTCCGAGCACCAGGTGATGCATGGTGGGGTTGCCAACGATGGTCATTTCGACGACGTCGCTTTCCGTCACGCCGGCCTGCGACGTGAGCTGCGCGATGAGCTCGCGCAGCGCCTCCCTGATTGCCGCGGTCAGGACCGGTGCCTGGCCTTCGTTCTGTTGCAGATACGAGATCCGGCTCATCAGATCTTCGCCGAAGCGGATCTGCGGATTCATGAGACCGGCGCTCGCCAGCACCTCGCCGGTCCCCAGATCGCACAAGTGACCCGCCACGGTCGTTGTTCCCACATCGACGGCGATCCCGCACACGCGTTCTTTCAACCCCGGCCAGACAGCGATCAGTTGGTCCGCATCGCGGACGGCCACCGTGACTTTCCAGTCGCCGCCGTAAGTCGAACCTGCCCGCAGCGCGGCGGAAAGGCCGCGGAGCAATCCGACGTCGACGTCGAGATCGCACAGATTCCAATCGCGTTGCAGCGCCTGCTCCAGGCGCGTCAAGTCGCACGTCTGGTCGGCCATGCTGGGCCGCGGCAGCTCGACGTAATAAAGCCTGACGATCGGATCGATGGCGAGGTCGCGGATCGGGTCCGCCGCCTTGCGGACCATCTGGCGGTGAATCTGACTTTCTGCCGGGACGTCGATGACCACGTCGCCCTGCAGCAAGGCTTGGCAGCCGAGCCTCCGGCCGGCCTTGAGTCCCTTGATGCGCTGATATTTTGCTTCGGTTTCGCCGAACGAAGTGAGATGGGTCTCCAGGGAATGGATCTTGAGCTTGGCGAACTCCCCGGTACTCAAGGTCACCTGGCAGCGTCCGCAGACAGCGCGACCGCCGCACACGGAATCGATGTCGACGCCAAGACTGCGCGCCGCAGCGAGCACGGAGGTTCCGACGGGAAACTCACCACGACGGCCGGACGGCATGAATACCGCCCGCGCCATGGCGTTACCACCGGATAGCGCGCCGTTTGCGACGGGGGCGGGCAAGTCGAGCATCGATACGCCACCGGCCACCGCGGCAACGTCCGCACCATCCAATTTTGCTGTTGCCGACATACGCTGGGCCAGCTCAGCCCCAAAGGCGGAGCCCAAACGATAACCCGATCATCCCTTGCGTCAACTTGGCTGCGGGTATGACAGTCATGCGCTCGGCACATGACTTCGAGAGAACCGCCGCGGTCAGCTTTTCCGAGCTGCCTCCTCACCGGCCTGTTGCAGCAGGAACTCGCGGATCACGGTGACGCGCTTTGACCAGCGCAGTTCGTCCGGATAGACGAAGTAGGCATCAATGGTCGGACCCTCCAGCTCGGGCAGGACTTCCGCCAGTTCGGGGGACTCGTCGGCGATGTAATAGGGCAGCGCCGCGATTCCGAGCCCGCTCTTCACCGCTCGGTACATGGCGTAGACGCTGTTCACGCGAAGCGCCGGCGCACGCGGCTTCTCGGGTCCGCGACCCACTTCCAGAATCCAATTCATCCGTGGGACGGGCGTCGGAACGTCATCGCCATAAACGATGAGCGCGTGACCGTCAAGATCCGACGCATCCTTTGGCGTTCCGTGGAGGCGTAGATACTCGCGCGTGGCGAACAGGTGATACCGAATGGTCATCAGCCGCCTTTGGATGACCTTCGGATGGGTCTGTTCGCTGAAGCGGATGGCGACGTCTGCCTGCCGGGAAAAGAGGTCGAGCTCCGGAGAATCGACCAGCAGCAGGGACACCGAAATGTGCGGGAATTGCTGGTGAAAGCGGTTCATCCGGGCCGTGAGCCAAGCCGACCCGAACGTCACGGTGGTCGTGATCTTCAGCGGCCCCTCCGGCTGCACCCGACTTTCCGCAATACGCGAGATCGCCTGTGCAAGCTGGCCTTCCATCTCTTTCACGACACGGAAGAACGCTTCACCCTGTTCCGTCAGCACCAGGCCCCGCGCGTGGCGATAGAACAGAGGAACGGTCAGGGAGGTCTCGAGCGCGCAGATCTGCCGGCTTACCGCCGACTGGCTTAGATCGAGCTTGCGTCCCGCCTTGGTAAAACTACCCGCCTCTGCAACGGCCTGGAAGACCGGCAGCCGATCCCACTGCACCGCATCGCTGCCCTTGCTCACTGTGCGATACCGACAATGGAAGACGGACTACGCATTCGCTCCGATGAACAGGTGCAGTCAACGTTTCCATAATATCACTAATCTAATTTTTGAATATCCGACAATACGATCAATCTCGAGCGGCGCGGGATCAACGAAGCTCTACGTACACGGACGAACCTTCATTGCCTTGAAGCTGCCGAAGCTGTCCGCAACGATATCGAATCCGACTTGCTGGCCTTGCTGCAATTCGGTGAAATCACTGCCGGCGAGGGCAGACTTGTGAACGTAGATGTCCTCGCCGCTTCGATCGTCGGTGATGTATCCGCCAAACGGCGTTTGCCTGGCGTTGTATTTCTTGACGCGCCCGGTCGTTGGTCCCGGTGAAATGCCGCGCGCCGCCGCCTTGTCCATCGCCGGCTTGTCGGTGATGACCTGGATCCCGGACTCCGCCTCGAAGGTCTCCCAGATTTCGAGCGCGACGTCGATGGCCGTGCGCTCGGAGGTATCGATATCCAGCGCCGGCGGGCCGACGCCGGATGCCGAGCCATACAGTCGCGCCCGCAACGCTTCATCTTCCTGGTCGCGCTCCGCCACGCTGTCGCCCAACTGGCGGGTGCGGCCACCGCCGTCTTCCTTGCGGCGCACCCAACGCTTGATGCGGACGGGATCCGACGCTCGCAGATGCACCAGGAACACGTGCGGCTGTCCGGCCAGCACCGCGTCCATGAATGCGCTTTCGAAAATCATCAGCTTCTCGTCGCGTGTCGCCATGCGCAGCGTTTCGGCATCGAGCTCGCGATGAAAGGACTCAGGGAGCTGCGCTGCCGTCGCAGCCTTGGTGACTTTCGCGCGCGTCGTGGCCAGTTCCCCGCGGTTGGTCAGCTTGAATCCGGTGATCCGCGACAACTCCTGCGCAACCTCGGTTTTCAGCGAGCACGTCTTGCCGTAGATGGCGATGATGTTTTCCATGGTCAGTCCGTTGTGTTGTCGGCCGCGGCGGGTGACGGCGGTCGGGGTCGCGCGTCGCGTTTAGATCTTGGTGCCGTCATTTCCTCGCCGGCACCGGATGCGCATTCACCGATCCTGACGGACGCGGCTGATTCGGGCGATCAGTCTCTGGAAGATAGACATCCGGCCGACCTAATA
>JBDUCE010000171.1:0-5707 GCA_040003635.1 Betaproteobacteria bacterium | reverse complement strand
GCCACCATGACCACGCCGTCCTCGCTCTGGAACCGGGCCTGATGCTCCGCCCGCGTCGTGTTATCGAGGCCGGCATGGTACGGCAACGCGCGCACGCCGTGCGCGGTGAGCCACACGGCGGTCTCCTCCACCTTGCGCCGCGACAGACAATAGACGATGCCGGCATCGCCGGCGTGTTCCTCGCGGATGAAGCGCAGCAGTTGCGCGCGCGGCTCGACTTTGTCGACGATCGCGTAGCGGATGTTGGGCCGGTCGAAACTCGATACGAACACACGCGCCTCGCCGAGTGCCAGCCGGGCCACGATCTCGCGGCGGGTCTGCGGGTCCGCCGTCGCCGTGAGGGCGATGCGCGGCACTTCCGGAAAGCGCTCGTGCAGCAGCGAGAGCTGCAGATACTCGGGCCGGAAGTCGTGCCCCCATTGCGAGACGCAGTGCGCCTCGTCGATCGCGAACAGCGCGATCCTGGTGCGCTGGAGCACGTCCAGGCAGCGTGCCGTCGTCAGTCGCTCGGGGGCGACGTACACCAGGTCGAGCTCGCCGGCAACGAGGGCGCGCTCGGTGGCACGAGCGGCATCGGCGCTCAGCGTGGAGTTGAGAACCGCCGCGCGCACGCCAAGCTGGGTGAGGGCGGCGACCTGATCCTGCATCAGCGCGATCAGCGGTGACACGACGATTCCGGTGCCCTCGCGCAAGAGAGTCGGGATCTGGTAGCACAGCGACTTGCCGCCCCCGGTCGGCATCAGCACCAGCGCGTCACCGCCCGCAGTCATGTGATCGACCACCTCGAGCTGGGCGCCGCGAAACGCGGCGTGGCCGAAGGTCTCGCGCAGCAGCGTCAGCGGGGGCAGGGAACGTGTCGGCGACATATGCGCATCAGGGTGCGTTGCTGCGTATTGCGCAACGAGCGAGATGTACAGGACCTACCGTCATTTACAAAAATGCATGACAACACTTGGTCGTTCCCGCGCAGGGGGATTCCATTCTCTCCCGAGCGAAGATGGATGCCCGCTATCGATGACGACTGAGTCTTGTCACGACCTTTGGAAAACCTCAATAGTCTCCGCCCCGGCGCAGGAAACGCCCGTGGCGATCGGGCATGGCCTGACCGGAGCGATAGGCGATCGCGCCGTTCACCAGCACGCAGTCGATCCCCTGCGAAAGCGCCTTCGGCCGCTCGAACGTCGCGACGTCCTTGACCGTTGCGGCGTCGAACACGACGACATCGGCGTGTGCGCCTTCGCGGATTTCACCCCGGCCGTCGAGGCTGAACTGCCGTGCGGACAGCCCGCTCATCTTGTGCACCGCGGTTTCGAGCGAAAACAGGCGGAGCTCGCGGCTGTAATGGCCGAGCACCCGGGGGAATGTTCCCCATAGCCGCGGATGCGGATGCTGGTCATGGGGAAGGCCGTCCGAGCCGATCATCGTGGCCGGGTACTGAAGAACCCGCTGCACATCGTCCTCGCGCATCTGGAAGTAGCAGGCACCGCCGGGCTGCAGGCGCTCGCACGCTTCCTGTTGCGTGCAATCCCATTGGGCTGCAATCGCGGCGAGCGCGCGCCCGGCCAACTCGGGATGCGGCGTCGACCAGGTGACCAGGATGTCGATTATGCCGTCGACCATTTCCTTGCGCAGCACGGTCGAGCCGGCGATGTAGGGATAGACGTCGAGTCCAATCGGCTGGTGCCTGCGCGCGGCGTCGATGTGCGCAAGCGTCTGCATGGTGCGGCCCCAGTTCTGCGGCCCCGCGCATTTGTGATGCGAGACGACCACCGGCACATTGGCGCGCTGTCCCGTAGCGAACGCCTCGTCCAGCGATTCGATCACCTTGTCGAATTCATCGCGGATGTGCGTGGTGTACGCGCCGCCCACGGCGGCGGCAACGCGCGCCAGCAGCGCCAGCTCGTCGAGATCGGCGGCGGCGCCAGTCGCATAGAACACCCCGGAGCTCAAGCCGATGGCGCCCGCGTCCATGCCTTCCTGCAGCAACCCAACCATTCGCGCCTGCTCGGCGCGCGTCGCGGCACGGTAGGGATCATCCATCGCCGCCACCCGCAGCGTCGAATGCCCGACCAGCGCGGCGACGTTGACCGCGGGTCGCGCTTTGTCCACGGCTTGGGCATAGGCAAGCATCGTCGGGTAAACGTACTTGTCGCTGCCGCCGAGCAAGTTGAGTGGCGGCGGCACGTCCGGATGCACCAGCGGTGCGAGGCTGATGCCGCAGTTGCCGACGACGACGGTCGTGACGCCCTGGCTGATCTTGGGCAGCATGGACGGCGCTGCCAATACAATCTGGTCGTCGTGTGCATGCACGTCGATAAATCCCGGCGCCACGATCTTGCCGCCGGCGTCGATGACCTCGGCGATGCGCGCGGCAAGATTCTGGCCGATCGCCGCAATGCGCCCGCCCTCGACACGCACATCGGCGACGAAGCGAGGTGCGCCCGTGCCGTCGATGACCGTGCCGCCACGAACGAGGAGTGCTGCCTGCGATCCCCCGTTCACGACGGATTCCTCTCGCCTTCCGCCCATGCCCACCTCAGGACCGGATGAGATTCACTATCGACACCACGCTCGCGCAGGACCCGTCGCACGCGTTTCAAATGATTCAAGGCAGTCTGACCCCGTCGCATGCCGGCACCCACCATCAGGATCTCGAGATACGCGATCTGCGCGAGATAGGCCTCGGTACCAACCCGCATCGAAGGGTCGGCCGGAACGACAATAGGGAGGACGATGTCGCTTCTCTCGGCAAGTGGCGTGTGCGGCTGGGTAATGGCGATAATCGCTGCTCCTTGCTCTTTCGCCACCTCGACCGCCTCCAGCAGCGTGGGCATTCGCCCGACATGCGAGATCGCCAGCACGACGTCGCTCTTGTTCATCGTGGCGGCCGAAATCAGCTGCAGATGCGCATCGAAATACGAATTCGAGGTGAGGCCGAGCCGGGCAAAGCGCGCCTGGGCGTCGCTGGCCATGAACATCGAGGTGTTGCCGACACCGTAGCAATCGATGCGCCGCGCCTTCGCGATCCGGGCGACGGCGCGCTCGATTGCCTGCGGCGCAATGTGCTGCTCGAGATTGGCGAGCGCATTGGCCGCGCCCTGCAATACCTTATGTGTCACTGTCAGCATATCGTCGCCGGGCACCACCGCGCGATGCAGCGTCGACGTGCCCACGGCAAGCGTTTGCGCGAGGTGCAGCTTGAAGTCACGCAGGCCTGCAAAACCCAGGGCGCGGCAGAAACGTATGATCGTCGGCGGGCTGATCCTGGCCCGGCGCGCCAGGGCATCGATGTTGGCGTGCACGGCAAACTCCGGCTCCTCGAGCACGACGGCGGCGACCTGGGCCTGCGCCTGCGCCAGCGTGTCGGCGCGCGCGCGGATCATGACGAGGAGGTCGTCCACCGGCACGCGGAGGGTGATGCGGCGTCTGGTCACGGCGTCGAGGATACGGCAGGTCAGAAAAACGTGCGGATCGCACCGGTCACGCGATAATCATCGTCGACCGTGAACAGTGCACGCCATTTATCGAAGGTCGTACACGGATGCGAGATGCCGCAGCCGACAAGATCACCGACCCGCGGCGCGGCGTCGGCATCCGCCGGGAAGCGCAGATAAGCGTGCTGGTCGTTCATACCGGCGATCTTCCACGCCGCCGGCGCTGGTTGCGGCGCGGCGTCGACTTCGCGGCGATAGCGTTTGGCGGCGATCGGCATCTCGATGTCAGAGGAGGCGTCCCGCTTGCCCATCGTGAGTATGGCGAGTCCCGGCTCGGGACAGGATTGCACCTGCGACCACACTTCGAGCGCCGGCTGCAGCCCCGGGCGTGCCTGCCAGGCGCCGCCGCTGCGCGCCTTCACCCCTTCCAGCAAGCGGTTGTAGAACCCGGAATCGTGCGTCACGTAACAGCCGCTGCGCAGAATAGTCTGGACGGGCTTCGACAGTCGCACCGGTAACTCGCGGGCAACGATATCGAACGCCGCGGAGCCGCCCGCGGTGAGAATGATTGCCGGACCGGCAAACAAGCCCTCCCGGTCGCAGGTGAGCGCGACCTGCTGGATGCGATGCATCAGCGCGCCCACACTCGCCACGTCCTGCGCCGAGTCGCCTGTGACCTGCAGCCCCTCGTAGCATTCGAGACCGGATAGTGTGACGGACGTGCTCGTGGCGACGCTCCGCGCTACCGCCATCGCCTCATCGTGCGAGCGGCAGCCCGTGCGGCCCCCGGGTACGCCAAGCTCCACCAGCGCCGTCAGCTTGCGCGACACAGGATGCGTCGCGGCCACGGTTTCGATTGATGCCAGTTGCGCGGGCGAATCGACCAGGAAGTGGAACTCGAGGTCCGGATGCGCCGCACACAAGCGGATGACGGCGCCGACTTCCGCGGCGCCGAGCAATTGATTGGCCATGATGACGCGGCGCACGCCGAAGCGCACGCAGATCGCAAGTTGCTGCACCGTGGCCACCGTTATTCCCCATGCACCCGCGGCAAGCTGCTGGGCAAAAATCTGCGGCGCCATGGTGGTCTTGCCGTGCGGCGCCAGCAGCACGCCGGTCGACGCGGTGAAGTCGCGCATCCACGCCTGATTGTGGGCGAGCGCGGAATCGCGGATGAGCGCTTGCGGTAATGGCAAATCGCCGTTGAGAAGGCTCCAGCGCTTGCCGCCGATGCCGGAGATCGGCAGCGGCGCCACGGCAGGCGGGAAGCCCTTGCACGCGCTGTCCAACGATTCGGCAAGGATCGAGTCGAGATTCAGCATGCGCCGTCAGAGGATATCGTCGCGAATGCACGCCTTGAAGCGGCCCGGTGCCACTTCGCGCAAGGGCGGGACTGCTCCGGCGCACGCGTCCAGCGCGTACGGACACCGGGTGCGGAACACGCAGCCAGACGGCGGATTGACCGGGCTCGGGATATCGCCCACCAGAAGGCGGCGCGTCCGTCGCGCTTCGGGGTCCGGGCGCGGCGATGCTTCGAGGAGCGCTTGCGTGTAAGGATGCTTCGGTGCCTTGTAGAGCTCTTTCGCCGGCGCGACTTCCATCACCTTGCCGAGATAGAGCACCACGATGCGATCGCACAGGTATTCGACGACGTCGAGATCGTGCGAGATGAACAGCATGGTGAGCCCGAAGCGCTCGCGCAAATCGGACAGCAGGTTAATGACCTGCGCCTGGATCGACACGTCGAGCGCCGATACCGGTTCGTCGGCGACGATGAATTGCGGTTCGACGGCGAGCGCGCGGGCGATGCCGATCCGCTGCCGCTGCCCGCCGGAGAATTCATGCGGAAAGCGCTGCGCATGCTCGGGCGCCAAGCCGACGAGCGAGAGCAATTCCGCAATCCGCGGCGCGCGTGCGGGGCCGGGATGCAGACCGTGCGTGGCCATCGCCTCGTCGAGCGCGGCGCCGACGCGCCGGCGCGGATTGAGGCTCGCGTACGGGTCCTGGAAGATGATCTGCAGCCGGCGCCGGTACGGCCGCATGTCGCGCACCGACAGCGGCACGAGGTCCGTGCCCTCGAACACCACTTCACCCGCCGTCGCCTCGATGAGCTTCAGCACCGAGCGTCCGATGGTGCTTTTGCCGGAGCCCGATTCGCCGACGAGGCCCAGCACCTCGCCCTTGCGGATTTCGAAGCTGACATCGTCCACCGCCCGCACCGGACGCTCGCCATGGCCGAAATATTTCCTGAGGCCGCGAACGGCCAGCATCGT
>JBDUCE010000170.1:0-5711 GCA_040003635.1 Betaproteobacteria bacterium | reverse complement strand
CAACGTGCGGGCGCAGGCGCATCTCGGCCTCGACCTCGCGAAAGACAGGGGGCAGCCGCTCCTCAATTTCGTGCGCCAGCCCGAAGTCGTCCAATACCTCGAGACGGGCGATTTCACCGACGCAGTGAACGTGCTGTCCTTGCGCGAGGCAGGGACCACCTTGTCGATCCAGGTCGTGCCGTTCGGTGTGGAGCAAAGGCTGCTGATCAGCCGCAACATCACCCAGCTCGAAGCCGTCGCACGCATGCGCCGCGACTTCATCGCCAATGTCTCGCACGAGCTCAAGACGCCGCTGACGGTGGTCACCGGTTTTATCGAAACGCTGCAGGACCTCGACCTCGATTCCCATCAGCGCACGCGCTACATGCAGCTCATGGCAGAACAGGCGATGAGCATGCAGCGTTTGGTCGACGACCTCCTGGCGCTCTCCGCGTTCGAAAGCGAGCACAACGTGCTTGCGGAGAGCACCTTTGACATTGTCCCGTTGCTGCTCGAGGTTTCCGCCGATGCGAAGGCGCTGTCGGACCATCGGCACATCGTGGCGCTCGACATCGGCGAGCCGGCCCTGGTGTCGGGAAGCCGCGACGAGCTCGCGAGTGCATTCGGCAATCTCGTCAGCAACGCGGTGCGCTACACGCCGGAAGGTGGGACGATCACGCTCGGTTGGCATGTCAACGACGATGGCCGCGGGGCATTCAGCGTCGCCGACACGGGCATCGGGATCGCGCCCGAGCACATCCCCCGGTTGACCGAGCGCTTCTATCGCGTCGATCGCAGCCGCTCGCGCGCCACCGGTGGCACGGGCCTGGGACTCGCGATCGTCAAGCACGTGCTGCTGCGGCACCAGGCCGAGCTCGATGTGATGAGCGAGCCGGGAAGGGGCAGCACGTTCATGGTGCTGCTGCCGGCGCGGCGCGTTCGCCATGCCGCGGTTCCGGCGCCCATCCCCGTGACTTGACCCTTTGCAGGGGCTGGCGTAGCGTCGGCGTGTCGGCTGGAGCGTTCCACCGCCAAGGTCAAGATGCGTGGGCAAGACCCTCGGCGGCCAAGCGTCAGTCAGGATTGAAATCTGCGGGTCCAGAACTCACGTGGCGAGAGGAGGTGAAGTCCGCCGACGCTCCCAAGGCCGAGCAGGGCGTGGTCTCCCGTCACGAACATGTCGGCACGCGCAAGAAGCGCACAGGCAAGGATCCAATCGTCATCCCGATCGCCGATACCGAGCTCGACCGGTGTTTTCGCCGCGGGAACTAAAGCAAAGCGGCGCAATGCCTGCAGCACCGGCGACCGGTTCGCGTGGGGCATGCGCAGCTTCTTCTCGAGGACCCGTTCCAACTCAATGAGCACCGGCTCACCAATCAGCAACTCGCGCTCGACGGCAGCGAGGCGAAATACATCGGCGCACAAGCCGCGCGTGGCAAAAGCGGCGACGAGCACGTTGGTATCGAGGAAAACCCTCACGAGACGACGCGAAAGACGTCGTCGTCGGTCAGGAATCCAGCACGCTCGGCGAATGGCCTCGTGCGGCGGCGAACCGTTTCGAACTCAACGAGCGCGAGCTGCCGCTCGAGGGCGTCCCGGACGAGCTCGCTGCGGGTGCGACCGGTTGCTTTGCTCAGCCGGGCCAGACGTTTCCGGAGCGCTTCGTCCAGGCGAATGGTCATGGTGGCAGTCATGATGTACCCTCGCGGTATCGTTGTACGACAATGTAACACAAGGACTTCACTGCTTGATGCCGACGGTTCGACGAAATTCGACCCGAGACCCGGCATGACGACGGCAAGGACGTTGGATTTGATGATTCCGCAATCATTGCTGCTGCGTGCCGACGAGGTAATCCAATGATGGACCGACGAAGCTTCATCACTTCGGCCGCGGGCGCACTCCTCGCCGTGCCGCTCGCCGCCGAAGCGCAGCAGCCGGGGAAGGTGTGGCGCATTGGCCTGCTGTCGGGCGGCGCGCGCCCGCCGGATGGTGCTCCGCCCGCCGCGCTGCGACAGGCGCTGCAAGACCTCGGGTACGTGGATGGGAGGAGCATCAGTTATGTGGGCCGATGGGCTGAAACCAGGAGCGATCGGCTTCCCGGGTTGGCGGCCGAGCTGGTGGACCTCAAGGTCGACCTGATCGTGACGCTGGGCGGGCCGTCCGCCGAGGCTGCCAGGAGCGCGACCTCGTCCATCCCGATCATCATCACCGGCGCCGGCGATGCGGTGGGCACAGGGTTGATCGCGAGCCTCGCCCGGCCGGGCGCAAACGTCACCGGGATATCCGAGCCGGCCACCGAGCTGAGCGCGAAGCGGCTGGAGCTCCTCAAGGAAGCAATGCCAAAGGCTTTGCACATCGCCGTGCTCTGGAATGCGGAAGATCGCGCCATGACGCTTCGCTATCGGGAGATCGAGAAAGCCGCACGCCTGCTCGGCGTGACCATCCAGCCGCTGGGCGTGCGCGAACCCGATGACTTTGACGTAGCTTTTTCGGCCATGACCCGGCAGCGTCCCGACGCGGTCTACCTGGTGACGGACGCGCTCACGACCCTAAACCGGAAGCGGGTGATCGACTTTGCGGCCGCACATCGCGTACCGGCGATGTACGAGAACGGTCTCGTCGTGCGGGATGGGGGACTCATGTCGTACGGGCCGGACCTCGGCGACAACTTGCGGCGGGCGGCGGTCTACGTGGACAGGATCCTCAAGGGGGCGAAGCCTGGCGAGCTGCCGGTGGAGCAGCCGAACAGGTATTACCTCCTCGTCAACCTCAAGACCGCAAAGGCGCTGGGGCTGCCGATCCCCCAATCGCTGCTGCTACGTGCAGACGAGGTGATCCAGTGATGGATCGCCGCACGTTCATTGGCGACGTGGGGGGCGGTTTGCTAGCCATCGATCGACGTTGAGCGGGGGAAATTCATCGGTCGTCGAACAGTGATCCAATCAGACTGGTGTAGACTGGTCCGTACGATTCCTTTTTGACACGGATGCAATATGACCGAGATCGGCGCCTACGATGCCAAGACACACCTGCCGAAGTTGCTTGAGCGCGTGGAAAAGGGCGAGCGATTCGTGATCACGCGCCATGGCCGACCGGTCGCCGAGCTCGTCCCCGTCGCCCACCGCGACAAGCGGGCAATCGCTCGTGCCCTTAAGGACGTGCGCGCGCTTCGCACGCGACTATCGAAGAAGGGGGTGCGGCTCCGGCATATCCTTGGCAAGGATGAAAGCGTGCGCGAGTTGGCACACGAAGGGCACCGGTACTGATGGCCTTCGTGCTCGACTGCTCCGTGGCGCTGGCCTGGCTTCTGCCGGGTGAACGAACCGCAGCACTCGATGTGTTGGGTGATAGCTTGTTGGAGACCAGTGCTGTCGTGCCGGCGATCTGGCCCTATGAAGTGAGCAACGCGCTACGGATGGCGGAGCGGCGCGGGCGTGTTGCGGAGACCGACATCGCCGACCTGGTACGCGCGCTTGCCGCGCTTCCGATCGAAGTCGAGCCGGTAGCGGCTGAGCATGTGCTTACCACCGTCATCGAGCTTGCTCACACGCTTGACCTGACGACCTATGATGCCGCGTACATCGAGCTTGCCCGCCGGCGCGCGATGCCCCTGGCGACCCTCGACGAGCGACTGCGCAGAGCATGTGCGCTCGTGCGCGTGACGGTGCTACCGTAGCCCATGGCTGCAACCTCTCTTCCCGCCGCTCTCCCACCTGCGAGCCCGGCCCCGCGCGATATGCATCGCGGGCGGCTGTTCCGGAAATACCTGCTGCTCATTCTTTCGCTGGTGACCATTGCATTGCTGGCCTCGGGCGCCATCAGCGTCTACTTTTCGTACCAGGAGAACAAGTCCGCGCTGGCGAGTCTGCAGCACGAAAAGGCCATCGCCGCGGCCTCCAGGATCGAGCAATACATCCGCCAGATCGAGCAACAGCTTGCGTACGCCGCGCTGCCGCAACTGGATGCGAGCGACGTCGAGTCCCGGCGCATCGAGTTCCTGAAGCTCCTGCGGCAGGCGCCTGAAGTGACCGACATCGCGCAACTGGATGCTGCCGGCCGTGAGCAGATCGCGGTGTCCCGCCTCGGCATGGACAACGTCGGTTCCGGAAAGGATCGCTCGCAGGAGCCGGCGTTTGCCAACGCCCGGCGCGGCCGGCCATGGTTCGGACCGGTGTACTTTCGCAAGGAGACCGAACCCTACATGACGATCGCAATCCGGTCCGGCGGTGACAAGGGGCCGGTAACCGTCGCCGACGTCAACCTCAAGTTCATCTGGGACGTCATATCCCGCATCAAGATCGGTGACAAAGGGAAAGCCTACGTGGTCGACGGCAACGGCTTCCTGATCGCGGATCCGGACATCGGGCTGGTATTGCGCAAGACCAATTTGTCGGGCCTTGCGCACGTGAAAGCGGCGATCACCAGCCGGGAACCCGACGATCTCGCCATGCTGTCCACGGATGCTGCGGGAACATCGGTGCTGACCTCGGTCGCACCGATCGAGACCCTCAACTGGAAGGTGTTCGTCGAGCAGCCGGTTGCGGAGGTCTACGCCAAGCTCAATGCCTCGATCGTGCGCACCGGATTGCTGCTGCTGGCGGGCCTCGTGATCTCCGCGCTCGGGGCACTGGCCCTGGCGCGCGGCATGGTGCGCCCGATCCGCACCCTGGATGAAGGCGCTCGCCGCATCGGCACCGGCAACCTGGATCAGCAAATCGAGGTAAAGACGGGCGACGAGCTGGAAGGGCTCGCCGACCAGTTCAACCGCATGACCGCGCAATTGCGCGAGTCGTACGCGGGCCTCGAGCGCAAGGTCGACGAGCGCACCCGTGAGCTTACGAGCTCGCTCGAGCAGCAGACCGCCATCAGTGAAATTCTGCGGGTGATTTCGAGCTCGCCCACCGACGTGAAGCCGGTGCTCGATGCGGTCGCCGAACGGGCGGCCCATTTGTGCGAGGCGCCGTCCGCGCGGGTCTTGCTGGTCGATGGCGACACGCTCCGTGCGGTGGCGGATTATTCGGTCGAGGGCGAAAAGCTCCCGCCGCCTCCGGGGCCGCTGCCGCTAAGGAGGTCCCTCATTACCGGTCGCGCCATGCTCGACCGCCAGACCATCCATCACGCCGACGTGCTGCCGTTGCTCGACACCGAATACCCGGATTCGCGCGAAAGCATCCTGGCATTGGGTGCCCGGGCCATGCTGGCGGTTCCGCTGATGCGCGAAGGCGGCGCCTATGGAGCCATCTTTCTCTTCCGCCGCGAGCCGGTGCTGTTTTTGCCCGACCAGGTCGCGCTCGTGCAGACGTTTGCCCGGCAGGCCGCTATCGCGATCGATAATGTGCGACTGTTCAACGAAACCAGGGAAGCGCTCGAGCAGCAGACCGCGACGGCCGAGATCCTGCGCGTGATCAGCGGCTCGATCACCGATACGCAGCCGGTGTTCGACGCGATCGTGCGCAGTTGCCAGCGATTATTCGGCGGGCGGGCGGTCAGCCTCGTGCTGCCGAGGGAAACAATGCTCGAATCGGTGGCATTCGCAAGCGACGGCAGGGACGGAGGGGACGGAGGATTTCTCACTCCCTGGCCCCTGGATCGCGGTAGCGGTGCGGGGGCATGCATCCTCGAGTCACGCGTGATCGCGGTAGCCGACACCGTCGAGGGCGCGAAGCGCTTTCCGCGCATGCAACACCTCGCGCTCGCGCTGGGATACCGCTCGGCCCTGTTCGTGCCCT
>JBDUCE010000169.1:0-5740 GCA_040003635.1 Betaproteobacteria bacterium | reverse complement strand
TAGACCTGCGACTTGCGCTGGTAATTGTAGAGGGCCTGCTTCTGCCGCGGCAGGTCCGCGATCGTGGCGTTATGGAAGCCGCGCTCCAGGAACCATTGCGAGGTGCGGGTGGTGAGCACAAAAAGCTGGGCGAGCTTCAACTTGCGGGCCCGTGCCTCGATCTCGCCCATCAGTGCTTCACCGTAGCCCTCGCGCCGGAAGTCGGGATGTACCGCCAGGGCCGCTAACTCTCCCACTTTTTCTTCCGGGAAGGCATAGAGCGCGGCACAGCCGATGATGGCGCCGTCGTGCTCGGCCACGACGAAGCGCTCGATCTCCATCTCCAGGCGCTCGCGGGAACGGCGCACCAGCACGCCTTCCTCTTCGAGCGGCTCGATGATCGCCAGGATTCCGCCGACGTCATCGATCGAGGCGCTGCGCAAGTGAGCGAGCGGCGCCGCCGCGATCATCGTACCCACGCCGTCGCGGGTGAAGAGTTCCAGCAACAACGCGCCATCGAGATGGCGGCTGATGAGATGCGCGCGCTTGACGCCATGGTCGCAGGCGCGCACCGCGCAGGGCAGGTAATGCTGCACGTCGGGCGGCAGCTTGCCCGGACGCGCCAGCAGTGTTTCCGCGTCCTTGGTGGAAAGCTCGGTCACGAGCTGGCGCCGTCCATTGCGCACGCCCTCGGTCTCCATCAGGAAGACGAGCTTGTGCGCGGTGAGGCGCACGGCGACCTGGGTCGCGACTTCCTCCAGCGAAAGGTTGAAAATCTCACCGGTCGGCGAATAGCCGAGTGGCGAAATGAGCACGATGTCGCCGTCGTCGAGCCGTTGCTGGATGGCATCGATGTCCACCCGGCGCACTTCACCGGTAAGCAGCATGTCGGTGCCTTCGCGCACGCCGAGGGGCTTCGCCGTGATGAAGTTCCCGCTCGAGACACGGATGCGCGCGCCGGCCATCGGCGAATTGGCGATCCCGAGCGACAGCATCGCCTCGATCCGGCTGCGCACCTGGCCCGACGCCTCGAGTACGCAGTCCATGGTCTCGGCGTCGGTCACCCGCAGGCCGAAGGCGTACCGGTTGTCGATGTTCTGCTGGGCGAGGATTGCTTCGATCTGCGGCCGCGAGCCATGCACCACGACGATGTGCACGCCCAGGCTATGCAGGAGGTTGAGATCGTGCACGATGCCGAGGAACGTTTCATCGGCCACGACTTCGCCGCCAAAGGCGATCACGAACGTCTTGCCGCGAAAGGCGTGAATGTAGGGTGCGGCCAGGCGAATCCACTGCACGAAGGCGCGGGTTGTCGCGGAGTGGGCGGCGGGCGCGGCGGCGGGATCGGGTCGCATTGTTGGAAGGAGGTGCGCGGATTGCGCGGATGCGCGCATCTCGAGCGGGGCGATTATACCGCCGGGGCACACGCTCCCGGTCTTCGCAGGGCCGCTTCCGGCCGCCCAAGTCCGTATAATGAAACGGCTCGTTGCGTTGCAACTGCGCGCACCCCGGCACCAGTGGCCGGTCGGCAGCGCCGCCCCCGCAACGCCTGGACGCTCTCCCGCGTGATCCCTTCCGGCCGCAACCTCGCCGCACTTTTTCAATGGCCTCTCCACTACTAGCGAACCTCAACCCCGAGCAGCTTGCCGCGGTGACCCTGCCGCACGAATCGGCGCTCATCCTGGCCGGCGCCGGCAGCGGCAAGACCCGCGTACTCACCACCCGCATTGCGTGGCTGCTGGCGACCGGACAGGCGTCGCCGTTATCGATCCTTGCCGTGACCTTCACCAACAAGGCGGCGAAGGAAATGATGACGCGCCTGTCATCGATGACGCCGGTTCACACGCGCGGTATGTGGATCGGGACGTTTCATGGCCTTTGCAACAGGCTGTTGCGCATGCACCACCGCGAGGCGAATCTGCCGCAACTCTTCCAGATTCTCGACACCCAGGACCAGCTCGCGCTGATCAAGCGGATGTACAAGGCGCACAACATCGATGAAGAGCGGTTTCCGGCGCGACAATTGCAGCATTTCATCGCCGGCGCCAAGGAAGAAGGGCTGCGCCCGAACGCGGTGGAGGCGGGCGATGCGTTCACTCGCCGGCAGGTCGAGCACTATGCGCTCTACGAGGCGATGTGCCAGCGCGAGGGCGCCGTGGATTTCGCCGAGCTGCTGTTGCGAAGCTACGAGATGCTGCTCGGCCACCAGAGCTTGCGCGAGCATTACCAGCGCCGCTTCTCCCACATCCTGGTCGACGAATTCCAGGACACCAACATCCTGCAGTACAAGTGGTTAAGGCAGCTCACGGGCGCGCACACGGCGGTGTTCGCGGTGGGCGATGACGACCAGTCCATTTACGCGTTCCGCGGGGCGAATGTCGCCAACATGCAGCACTTCGAGCGCGACTTTGCCCGTCCGGAGGTTCCGGTGCAGCTCGTGAAGCTCGAGCAGAACTATCGCTCGCACGGACATATCCTCGACGCGGCCAATGCGCTCATCAAGCACAACCAGACGCGGCTCGGCAAGAATCTGTGGACTTCGGAGGGCAAGGGCGAGCCCGTGCGCGCCTTTGCCGCACCTTCCGACCTCGATGAGGCGGCGTTTGTCGTCGACGTGGTCAAAGGACTGGCTGGTGAGGGTCTTGCGCTTTCCGAAGTGGCGGTGCTGTACCGCTCCAATGCGCAATCGCGGGTTCTCGAGCACGCACTTTTCAATGCCGCGCTGCCGTACCGCGTCTACGGTGGCATGCGCTTCTTCGAGCGCGCCGAGATCAAGCACGCGCTTGCTTATCTGCGCCTGCTCGCGGCCCCGGATGACGACGGTGCATTCCTGCGCATCGTGAATTTCCCGCCGCGGGGCATCGGCGCGCGGACGCTCGAGAGCCTGCAGGATACGGCGCGGGCCACGGGCAGCGCGTTGTGGCAGGCCGCGTGCTCGGGTGCCGCCGGCGGCAAGGCCGGCGCCTGTCTGGCGATTTTCGTGCGCATGATCGAAGCCATGCGCGCGGCAACGGCCGGGCTGCCGCTGCCGGAGGCCGTGGAGCACGTCATCACTGCGTCTGGCTTGCTCGCGCATTACGGGAACGAAAAGGATGGCCAGGATCGGGTGGACAACCTCGCCGAGCTCGTGAGTGCAGCCGACAGTTTTTTGCGCGAGGCGGATCTCCCCGTCGATACGCCGGTCGATGTGCCGGTGACGGATGCTGTCGCGGGCGAAATCGGCACAGCGGCACCGACTGCGGCGCGCGACCCCGAATCGGTGCTGGCCGCCTTCCTGTCGCACGCGGCGCTGGAAGCCGGCGACACCCAAGCCGCCGAAGGGCGCCCGGCGTTGCAGCTCATGACGGTGCATTCGGCCAAGGGGCTCGAATTTCATTCCGTATTCGTCACGGGACTCGAGGAGGGCCTCTTTCCGCACGAGAACAGTCTCTCGGAGCACGACGGTGTCGAGGAAGAGCGCCGGCTCATGTACGTGGCGCTCACCCGCGCGCGCCGGCGCCTTTATCTTACCAACGCGCAAAGCCGCATGCTGCACGGACAGGTGCGCTACAACGTTCCATCCCGCTTCATCACCGAGTTGCCGGCCGATCTCGTGCAATGGCTCTCGCCGCAACGGCATCGCTTCGGTGGCGCAATCGAGGTCGACACGTCGGAATGGGGACGCAGCCGCGTGCCCCTGGCCCCGCGTGCCGGCGCTTCACCGCCCGCCGGCGTCCAGGAGGGCCCGGGATGGCGCATCGGGCAAAGCGTGCGTCACGCGAGGTTCGGGCTTGGCATCATCATCGACGCCGAGGGACGGGGCGCGGATGCGCGGGTGCAGGTGAATTTCCGCGAAGCGGGCGTCAAATGGCTCGCCCTGGAGTACGCCAAGCTCGCTGCTGCGTAGCGGGCCACTTCGGGACGGACCTCAGGACCGACTTCGGGACCGGCTTTGCGCTCAGGTTCTCGCGCGGCGTATCACGCCGGATCGGAGGGTTGGGCGACGGCGGCTTCCGGCGAAGCAGTTTCGCCGGCATGGAAGATGTCGCGATAGCTCACGTAATCCGAGATGTGGAGCGTTGCCACCAGCAGGAAGAGATAAGGTGTCAGCACCATCACCGCCATGAAAAACGCGGCGGTGCCCGGAAACAACGCTCGTACGACGGTCATCACCAGTCCGGGAACCACCACCCCGTAAAAGGCCGCCATCACGCCATAGACCGCAAGCGGCCGCCAATTCAGAAGCGCGGCGCGGAAGCTCAATGAAAGCGCGCGGCCGGGCGAGCATTCATGAAAGACCACCAATGCCGGCGCGTACCAGAGCGCCAGCAGCACCGGCAAGGCGCACGCGGCGCCAAAGAGCATCGCGCGCTGCACGGCACCCGCCGCCAGTGTTTCCTCGTCGAGCTTGACCTTGCCCGAGAGGAGATCGAGCAGCGTCCCATCATCGACCAGCGCAGTGGCGAGCACGGAGGCCGTGATGCCGGCGAGCAGCAGCACGCCCAATGGCAGCAATGCCCACAGGTTCGAACGGAACCCCTGGAACAGCTGGCGCGGCTCGGGCTTGCCACCGCGCTCCTGCGCCCACGCGGCGGCCAGAAAGCCGACGGCAAACACCGGCTTCAATACCGGCACCGCGAGCTGACCGATGAAAGGCACGAAATCGACGAGGCTCATCACCAGGTAATACAGCAGCAACAACAAAATCCACGGCAGGCGGGCGGCCGAAAGCATGGCGTAGGCCTCGCGCAGCCAGGCTGCGCCGCGCGCCGCGGGATACCGGGTGATGAGGATCTCGTGACCCTTGCTCATCGCGAATACGTCGCGTCGGGCAAAGCCATCGGCGGCAGGTCGAGTGGGTCGACGGGATGAGCCACGCGCCGGCGCAGGATATTTTCGAATTGCATCGGATCGTGGGCATGGGTGAGCTCGCCCGCGCGCGGCAGGAACAGGTCGTACAGACGGGAAAGCCAGAAACGCAAGGCGGCGGCTCGCAGCAATGCCGGCCACTGTTCGCACTCCGCGCTCGTGAGCGGGCGCTGCGCATGGTACGCAACGATCATGGCCTGCAGCCGCTCCGGCACGAGCTCGCCGGCGGCGTCCCCCTCGCGAACGATGCACCAATCATTGACGGCGATTGCCAGGTCATAGGCAAAATAATCGGTCGCGGCGAATCCGTAGTCGATGATGCCCGCTACTTCGCCGCTGGCAAAGAGCACGTTGTCGCAAAAGAGGTCGCCATGGATCGCACCCTTCGGCAGTCCTGCCTTGCCGAGGCCCGCCTGGAACCGGATCTCCGCCACCAGCAGCTCGTTCTGTGCGGGCTCGAGAAACGGCCGCACCGCGCGTGCGGCCTGGCGCCACCAGCCAGGTCCGCGCCGATTGGTCAGGCGGGCGCGATAGCTGCTCGACGCCTGATGCAAGCGGGCGAGCGCGCCGCCGGCGGCGGTGCAGTGCTCCGGCGAAGGATTCCGCACGGGGGCGCCATCGACCCGCGTGACAATGCCGGCGGGCTTGCCGTTGAGAAGACTGAACAAGGCGCCCGTGCGGTCCGGCATCGGCGCCGGGCAGGCTGCGCCGGCGCGCGCAAGATGGGCCATGAAGTTGAGGTAGAAGGGCAGTTCCTCCGCGGGCAGGCGCTCGTACAGCGTCAGCACCCACGGACCTCGGGTGGTCGACAGGAAATAGTTGGTGTTCTCGATCCCGGACGCGATGGGTTCGAACGCGGTCAGCGCGCCGAGCGAATAGCGCGTGAGCCACGCCTCGACCTCGGCGGGAGTAA
>JBDUCE010000168.1:0-5743 GCA_040003635.1 Betaproteobacteria bacterium | reverse complement strand
CGCGCACGCGGGAATCCACGTTGACTTTAAGCGGACGCGGTTGGGCCGAACAAACGATCCCGCGCATGCGTTTCGACGTCAAAATGCGATCCACTCGACATTCAAACGGACTCCCGCGAGCGCGGATGTGAGGGCTTAGTTGCGCGCGACCACCCGCATGGCGTTGTTGTCCATCGTCACCTCGCTCGTGACCCTGGCCCTCAAGTTCACCGCGTATTTCATGACGGGGTCGGTGAGCCTGTGGTCGGATGCGATGGAAGCCTTCGTCAATCTGGCCGCCGGTCTTTTCGCACTCGGCGCCTTGATGCTGGCGGCGCGTCCGGCCGATGAAGGGCATGCGTTCGGCCACGACAAGGCCGAGTATTTTGCCAGCGCCGTGGAAGGCACGCTCATCCTGGTCGCGGCGGCTTCGATCATCTGGTCGGCGACCCATCGCCTCAATGCGCCCCAGCAATTGGAGCATCTCGGTCCGGGGATCCTGGTGGCGATCGTCGCGGGCGCGGTGAACTACGCCACGGCGCGGGTCATGCTGCGGGTGGGGCGGGAGCACGACAGCATTACCATCGAGGCCGATGCGCGCCACCTGCTGACCGACGTCTGGACGTCGGCAGGCGTGGTGGCCGGACTCCTGATCATCATGGCCAAGCCGGAATGGGCGCTGCTCGACTCCATCGTGGCCATTGCGGTCGGCGTCCACATCATTTTCACCGGCGTCGATCTCCTCCGCCGGTCGGCGGCCGGACTGATGGATGCGGCGCTGCCGGCGCCCGAAATTCTCGAAGTCGAGAAAGCCATTCGCGCGGAACTGCCCGCGGATTCGAGCTTCCACGCACTGCGCACCCGCAAGGCCGGCGCGCGGCGGTTTATCGAGTTCCATCTGCTCGTACCTGGCTCGATGTCCGTACTGGCCTCGCACGCCCTGTGCGACCGCATCGAGGCGGCGATCGAGGCCCATCTGGCGCGCGCGGCGGTCACCATTCACGTGGAACCCGGCGAAACGCAGGAAGCGCATTCCTGAACGAGAGGTGAATCATGGCGTGGTGGCTGCTGCTGGCGGCAGGGCTTTGCGAGATTGGCTGGGCTATCGGGCTCAAGTTCACCGACGGATTCAGCCGGTTGTGGCCGAGTGCGGCGACGGCGGCAGCGATGGTGGTGAGCGTGGTGTTGCTTGCCGTCGCCATGCGCACATTGCCGGTGGGCACGGCCTATGCGGTGTGGACCGGCATTGGTGCCGTGGGCACGGCACTGTTGGGCATGGTGCTCTTTGCCGAGCCGGCGACCGTTGCGCGACTGGCATGCATCGGCCTGATCGTGGCCGGCATCGTGGGGTTGAAGCTGGTCACATCGACCTAGCCAACGCCCGATTGTCATGTCCGAAAACGGCGAGTGCGGGCCGCGACGGCATTGCATAATGGCGCCATGCTCCTCGATGCCCCCAGTTGCTACCGCGCGCTTTGCACCCACGACGCGCGCTTCGACGGACGCTTTTTCGTCGGCGTCGCGACCACGCGCATCTACTGCCGGCCGGTATGCACGGTGCGCACGCCGCACGCCAGGAATTGCCGGTATTTCCGCAGTGCCGCCGCCGCAGAGGTAGGAGGCTATCGTCCTTGCCTGCGTTGCAGGCCGGAGCTCGCACCCGGCAGTGCCAGCGTCGATGCGCTCGATCGGCTGGCGCAGGCGGCAGTGGGCTTGATCGAGGATGGACGACTGGAAGAGGGCGGCCTGGAAGCCCTCGCTGCTGCGCTTCGCATCACCAGCCGGCATGTGCGGCGCGTATTCGCGACCACGTTCGGCGTTTCGCCCGTCGCCTACGCCCAGACCCACCGGCTGCTGCTGGCCAAGCGCTTGCTCACCGACACGGCGTTGCCCGTTACCGAAGTCGCGTTCGCGAGCGGTTTTGGCAGCGTGCGGCGCTTCAACGCACTGTTCAATGCGCGCTATCGCATGCCGCCGGCGCGGCTGCGGCGCAATGCAGCGAATACGGCGCCCGGCGCGCCGCTGCGTTTCGAGCTCGCCTACCGTCCGCCCTACGATTGGCCGGCGATGCTCGAATTCCTGGCGGCGCGGGCCGTTCCGTGCATGGAAGCCATCACGGCGCAGGATTATTTCCGTACGCTGCGCATCGCGCACAATGGCGCAGAGCACGCCGGATGGATCCGCGTCGGCAACAGGGCGCCACGCTCGACGCTTGTGGTCGAGCTCTCTCATTCGCTGGCGCGTGTCGTGGCGCCGGTATTGAGTCGCGTGCGTCATGCGTTCGATACCAACTGCGATCCCGAAGCCATCGCGGCTGCGCTGGGGGCGCTCTCGCGCCGCCATCCGGGATTGCGGGTACCGGGTGCGGTCGACGGCTTCGAGCTCGCCGTGCGGGCGATCGTCGGCCAGCAGGTCAGTGTGCGAGCCGCCCGCACGCTGATGACCCGATTGGTCCGTGCACTGGGCGAGCCACTCGCGGCGTCGCTCGTATTACCCGAGGGATCTCTCGACCGGATGTTTCCTGCCGCGCAGCGTGTCGCCGACGTGGATGTTGGCGTTCTGACCGGCCTCGGGTTAACGGGGGCGCGGGCGCGCGCGGTGATGGCGCTGAGCCGTGCCGTCGCATGCAAGGCGGTGCGTCTCGATCCTCGTGCCGACGTCGCCGACACGACCGCGGCGCTCCTGGCATTGCCCGGCATCGGCCCGTGGACTGTCGAGCTGATTGCGATGCGCGCACTCGGCTGGCCGGATGCGTTTCCCGCGAGTGATGGCGTGATTCTCAGAGCCATGAACGAAACCAGCCCGGCACGCGCAGCAGCGCGCAGCGCTCAATGGCAGCCGTGGCGATCCTATGCCGTAATGCATCTCTGGAGAAAGACATGATGAACGCGTATTCGTATCTGCGTATGGACACCGTCCTCGGTGCGCTCTATATCACCGCCACGCCCACGGTCCTCACCGCAGTGCACTTCGACGCACAGGCAAGCGCGCCGCGGTGTTTCGCAGGAGCACGCGAGGACGGGGAACATCCACTGCTGCAGCGTGCTGTCGCCCAAATCGAGGAATTTCTCCTTGGCCGGCGGTGCGCCTTCGACCTGCCGTATGCGAGCGCAGGCACCCCATTCCAGCATCGGGTCTGGGACGCCATTGGCCGGATCGGGCACGGCACCACGGCCACTTACGGACAACTGGCCCGCGCCATCGGATGTCCGCGCGGCGTGCGCGCCGTGGGAGCCGCGACGGGCCGCAATCCATTGGCGATCCTGATTCCCTGCCACCGTGTCATCGGCAGCAATGGCGCGCTCACCGGGTACGCCGGGGGTCTCGACCGCAAGCGCGCGCTGCTCGCCCTGGAGCAAGCGCCGATGCCGCTCTTCGCCCGCGCGGCATGACCGGTGGCGTGCGCCCGGCCGACATCGTCCGACTGCTGATTCTTGCTGCGATCTGGGGCGGCTCATTCATCTTCATCCGGGTGCTCTCACCGGTGATCGGTCCCGTACCCACTGCCGCGTCGCGGGTGTTGATCGGCGGCGTGGCGATCATCGCGTACGCCGCGCTGCGGCGCAACGCGGCGCAACTTTCCCGCTTCGGCGCGGCGTACGTCATCATCGGCATCGTCAACTCGGCGATTCCATTCGTGCTGTTCGGATTTGCCGCGCTGCATTTGCCGGCTTCGTACCTCGGCATTCTCAATTCGGCCACACCCTTGTTCGCAACACTCCTGGCCGCGGTGTGGCTCGACGAGCCGCTGACCCGCGCCAAGCTGGCCGGGATGGCGTGCGGCGTTGCCGGCGTGGCGCTGGTGAGCAAGGCGGGGCCTGTCGTGCCCGACGCCATGTTCGGCTGGGCGATCGCGGCATCCCTCGGGGCAGCCTTTTGCTACGCGGCCGCGGGGATCTATTTGCGCAAGCGCGCCAGCGATGCCCCGGCGATGGCCGTTGCCGGCTGGAGCCAGCTGGCTGCGGCCGCGGTACTGATGCCCATCGTATTCGCCGCCCCGATGGTGTCACCGTGGCCGGCGTGGCGCGATCCGGCAGTCCTTGGTAACGTGCTGGCGCTCGGACTGGTGTGCAGCGGCGCCGCGTATCTTCTCTATTACCGCTTGATGCGTGATGTCGGACCGACGCGAACCTTGACGGTTACCTTCCTCATTCCCCTGTTCGGAATGCTGTGGAGTGCATTGTTCCTGTCCGAGACCATCACGGCGCCGATGGTCGGCGGCTGCGCGTTGATCATCGGCGGCACGCTGTTCGTGTTGCGGCGCACCTATTGAGGTTTTCCAGAGTCCGCGACAAGCCTCAGTCGTCATCCCCGCGAAAGGCGGGGATCCATCTTCGCTCGGGAGAAAATGGATTCCTGCGTGCGCGGGAATGACGAAGTGTTGTCATGCATTTGCGTAAACGACGGTAATGCCGGCTCCACAAAACGGCCGTCGTAGAATGGCGGCGTGGTGACCCTTCGACTCGCTCGGCGCCGCGCATGAGCGCATCCTCGCCGATGGCATCCGCCGCGACACCGATTGCTCCATCATCGGAGCTCGAGCGGCTCTTCGCCATCCAGCGCACGGCGTTCGAATCGGAACGCTATTCCGATCATGCAAAACGGCAGGACCTCCTGCGGCGCATGCTCACCCTGACGGTGGCGCACGAGCAGGAATGGGTCGACGCGATTGCGGCGGATTTCGGGCACCGCAGCGCCCATGAAACGCGGCTCGCCGAGTGCTACGTGGTGGCGGCCGCGGCACGGCACGCCCTGACCCATCTCGCGCAATGGATGAAGCCGCGCCGGGTGCGAACGCCGCTGCATCTGCAGCCGGCGCGGGCGTATCTGTTGCGTCAGCCGGTGGGCGTGGTCGGCATCATCAGCCCGTGGAATTATCCTTTGCAACTGGCGCTTGCGCCGGCGCTTGCCGCGCTTGCTGCCGGCAACCGGGTGCTGCTCAAGCCCTCGGAGCTGACGCCAGCGCTCGCGGCCCTCATGGCGCAGAAGGTGCGCGCCTATTTCAGCGAGGACGAGCTCGCGGTGGTGCCGGGCGACGCCGGCGTGGGCCAGGCGTTCACCACCATGCGCTTCGATCATCTCTTCTTCACGGGCTCCACTGCAGTGGGTCGCCTGGTGGCGCGCGCGGCGGCGGAGAACCTGACCCCGGTCACCCTCGAGCTCGGGGGCAAGTCGCCTGCGCTTTTCGATACCGATGCGCAATTCGCGGTGGCAGCGCCCCGGTTGATGGCGGGCAAGCTACTCAATGCGGGACAAACCTGCATTGCGCCTGATTACGCTCTGGTGCAGGTGGAGCAGCGGGCCTCCTTCGTCGAAGCGGTGAGCGCGGCCACGTCTGCACTGTACCCCACCATCTCCGGCAACGACGATTACACCGCGATCGTCAACGACCGCCATTACCACCGGCTGCAGCGGCTGGTGGCCGACGCCCGGCAGAAAGGCGCGGCAGTCATCACGCTTTCGCCACCGGGGGAGACGCCCCCCGAACGGACGCGAAAGTTTCCGCCGACCCTGCTCGTTGGCGTTGATGACTCCATGGCGGTGATGCAGGAAGAGATTTTCGGCCCGGTATTGCCGATCGAAACCTATGACACCATCGACGAAGCGCTCAGGCGCATCAACGCCCGCCCGCGACCGCTCGCGTTCTACTACTTCGGCAACAACGCCGCTCGGCGGCGGCACGTCCTGGAACAGACGATTGCGGGCGGCGTCACCGTCAACGACACCATGTGGCATTTCGCGCACGAAGGGCTTCCATTCGGCG
>JBDUCE010000167.1:0-5749 GCA_040003635.1 Betaproteobacteria bacterium | reverse complement strand
ACGAGTCAGCACCATCGGCACGGGTGATTGAATGCCCCACGGCAGGATCGGATGCAGGACGGCAGCGGCAGACGCCCATGCCGGCCAAGGCCGCAGTCGCGCACGCTCGCGTGCGCAACTGCGCGGCACCGAGAAGCATCTGCGACTTCGTCGGGAACAGAGCGCAAATGATGTGTTGTAGCGTTCACGATGTAGGCGTGGAGTTGTGTGATCGCGCACCTGTCACGCGGCCGGCAGCCATTAGCACGAACCTTGCTGATGGGGCGGCATGGCTCCTCCGGCTTCTCCCGCACGCAACGCAACGACAACCTCGACACCTCAGGATGAATCAGGCGCCGTTGTCGAATCCCAACCGCTGGCCCGCGATGCGCGCCATGGCGCAGAGGGTGTGCGATCGTTGGCAATGCCGGCGTCGCAGTTGGGAGAAGCGCTGGCGCGGCACGCCCCATTTGCGGGGAACGATTCACGGCGGTATCTCACGGTCCGGGTCAAATTTGCTTTATCGCTGACGATCAGTCTTGCCTGGCTCGCGCTCACCACCTGGGTGGCAGTGCCGTGGATCGAGCAATTGTCGTCGCTGATGGGACGCGTTCTGGCTCTGGTCGCAGTGGGCGGCATCGCCTTGGTGCCCGGATTCATGAACGCGTTTTTGATCACCAGCCTGCTGTTCGATCGGCGGCCGGCACGACGCCGCATTTACCGATATCCAGGCGTGACGATCCTGATCGCGGCGTACAACGAGGAAGGATCGATCGCCGACACCCTCCACTCCATCGAGTGCCAGCGCTATCCCGGCCCGCTGGAAGTGTTTGTCATCGATGACGGGTCGCGCGATGCCACGGCCGCGATCGTCGAAGCGACGGGCTATAAGTGGGTCCGCCTGCTGCGCCAGCCACGCAACATGGGCAAGTCGGCCGCGCTCAACCGCGGGCTCGACCGGGCGCGCCACGACCTTGTCATCACCCTCGACGGGGACTCGTACCTCTATCGTGATGCGCTGCGCAACCTCGTCGAGCGGTTCATGGGTGATCCACCCGACACACGCGCCGTGGCGGGCACGATGCTCGTTCGCAATTCACGCAGGAACTGGGTCACCAAAGCGCAGGAATGGGACTACTTCCACGGCATTTCGGCAATCAAGCGGGTGCAGTCGCTTTATCAGGGAACACTCGTCGCGCAGGGCGCGTTCTCCGTCTATGACCGCACGACCCTGCGCGAGATCGGCGGGTGGAAGGACTGTGTGGGCGAGGACATCGTTCTCACCTGGGGCTTCCTGATTCGCGGCTACCGCGTCGGTCACGCCGAGGACGCCTGCTGCTTCACCAATGTGCCCGATAGTCTCGGGCAGTTCGTCCGGCAGCGCCAGCGTTGGGCCAGGGGAATGATGGAGGCATTCCGGCAGTACCCCGGCATCCTTCGCACGGCAAGGCTTTCGACGTTGTTCGTATGGTGGAACGTGCTCTTTCCCTGGCTCGATCTCGCCTTCACCGTGTTCTTCATTCCGGGGTGTGTCCTGGCCCTGTTCGGGTTCTTCTGGATTGCCGGCCCATTGACCCTGGCGCTGCTGCCCATGGCACTGCTGATCAATTGGCTGATGTTTCGCGTGGGTTCGCGCACCTTCAGTGCCAACGGCCTGCGCGTACGACGCAATGTTCGCGGCTTCCTGGTCTACGCGTTTGCGTACAGCCTCATCCTGCAACCCGCTTGCGTAGCGGGCTATTTTTCCGAGCTTCTCGGCCTGCGAAAGACCTGGGGCACGAAGTGAAGGCCCTGGTTGTTCTCGGCGGGTGGCTGCTGATGGCCGGCATTGCGCTTGCGCAGTCCGCAGCGATCCTTGGCAACGTCGAGATTGCGAGCGATTCCGACGGCTTTCATGCGACGCGTTTGCGCGCGGGCGCGCTGTACTCCTACAGCTCTCACCTGGAGTACGCGGGCGTGGCCGCGCAACACACCGAATACCGGCAGGCAGGATGGCGCCGCGGAGTCACGGGTGTCGTCGGCCTGTGGCGCAAGCAGGAGCTCGCCACCCTTTCGGGCGTGAATGCGGAGGCGGGCCTGGTGGAAGTGGCCGGCCGCACGCGCGTCATCGGCGACGCAACGTGGGGTGCCCGGATCGACGCCACAACCGGCGTGGAGCTCATCGCTGCCGCCGATCTCGTGGACACCCGCCCGGCGCTCGAGCGTGGCATCGCTTACGGATTGTTTGCGGGAAGCATCGAGCAGCGATTGCTCGAGCGCCTCACGCTCATCGGACTCGCCGGCTACCAGCCATTCACCGATGGCAATGCCCGCGTCCACGCCCGCGCGCGGGTCGTGTTCGACGCGTTGCCCGAGCAGGGCGTTAACCTTCAGTTGCGCTGGCGCGGGTATGAATCGCGGCAATCGGATGTCCAGGGCGCCTACTTCAACCCGAGCCACTATCAGCAGTGGACAGGTGTCGTCGGTTTCCGGAAGCGCCATGCAGGCTGGGTATGGCAAGGCGCGCTCGGAGCCGGACGGGAAATAGTCGACAACACCAATTCGCAGCCGGTGCAGCTTGCCGAGCTCAGAGCGGAAGGTCCATTGGCGGGAAAGCTGCGGATCGCCCTCAATGCGAGCTATAACAAGTCGACCGGTTACGTGGACGCTCCCAATTATTCGTATCGACGGGTGGGTGCAACATTGACATACCCGTTCTAGCGATGGCGGCGACGTGCGTTGATATCCGGTCCGAAGGTGAAGTAGCGCCGCAGGATGACGAGATCCTCGAGGACTTCGGGAGGGAACCCCTGCCTTCCGCCGCGGGTGTCGATCACCAAGTCGCGCAGGCAGTTGCCGGCGGCCAAGGGGTCCTGCCAATTCGCAGCGAGAACATTGGCGATGCGCGGGTAGCGCTCCATCAGCGCATCCGGCTTGACCTTGGATGGCAGCGTTTCGGCCCAGTCCAGGGTATGTCGCAATAGCCGGTTGAATGGCGCCGCCTTGCGGTGACGGGTCCAATCCGGTTCGCGGAAGCCCGTGGCCGGCAGCAGGTCGATCATCTCGGAATCGATCCACTCCACCGTAATGCCCTCCAGCATTTCACGGTCAGATACGCGAAGCTTGGACATTCCGCTCCCAGGCATGTATTCGGCCCCGGTCCGTGATGGTCATAGGGTAGGGACCCGAAGTCAGCAATTCTATGCGCTCCCGACGATGTTGTATCGTACGGACCGCGCACGACCCTATGAAGGCCCGGCTGTCGCAAGAGGCATTCCATCGCGCCCAGGCCGCGTCACTTCAATCACTTGGCAATGATGCTACGTCCTGTAGCCGGCGCCCTGTAAGATGCATTGACACGGGGCCAACGCGTTTGTAACGCACAGGCCTGTGGCGCACGCGCTGACACCACCGGCAGCAGCGGTCGCGTCCGCCGCTTCAGGCACCTTCAGGCGGGAGGCGTGCCGGCAATGGGGACTGCTCCCCCGCCGTTATGGCAACGCCCAATCGGTTCTCGACGGGGGCCAGTGGGCACGACCACCGGTGGTCATACGCGCACGACGGATTGTAGGCGTAGTTGAAGTCGAGGAGGAGTGCGCCCGGAGCCGCCCCAGGGTCGGCGCCAAGGTCCGCGCCCTTGATCGTGTCATACAGGTACCGGCCACCGCCATAGGTGGTTTCGCCGTTGGTCGCATCGCAAAACGGGAGCCATAGACCGCCCCCGTAGCCTTCGAACCAGTAAAGAGTCAACCGGGCAGACGCTCCCCCGATCACGAATGCCACCGTCCCGATGCGGCTGCAGCGGACGGCGCCATCGGCAGCCAACGGGATCTCGAAGGTCGTCGTGGCCGTGGCGAGGGCGACCTCCCCGGTCACGCGCCACGCCGGATCGTAGGGGTACCACGCGGCTCCCTGCCACTTCGATCGTTCCGCCACGGAAACGGGACTCTCCGGATGCTGCATGAACAGGCGCTCGCGGCGCGCCCGAAAGCGGGCGGCAGCCACCGCCGGCTCGGCAACGGCGGTGGCGCGTACCTCAGCGTAGATTTCGGCCACCATGCGCCGCCAATGCGCAAGCGCAAGCCGGTTGCCCTGGATTGCCATGTGTTCTTTCTGTGGTGAAGTTAGCCGGGAGATGCGCCTCGACCCGGCCTGCGCCATCGGACGCAAGTCTCATCCGGTCGCGTTCGCAGCGCGAAAGTTGACCAGCTATTGCTCGAGCTTGATGCCTGCAGCATTGATGACGCCGCCCCACCGGAGCGCTTCGGACTTTGCGAAGTCGGCAATCTGCGCCGACGGCATAGGGGTGGGCTCGACGCCCATGTCCGATAATTTCTTCCTGATTTCGGCGGAGTTGAGGGCAGTGGTGAGCTCACGGTTCAACCTCGCCACGATCTCCGGGGGCGTACCGGCAGGAGCGACGACCGCCTGCCAGGCATACGCTTCAAAATCCGGCAACCCGGACTCGGCGATGGTCGGCACGTCGGGTAACGTCGCAAGTCGCTTCGGGCTTGCGACCGCGATGGCCCGCAACTTTCCGGCGCGGATATGTTGCAAGCCGGTGGCGAGATCGACGAACATGACATCGATCTGGCCACCCAGGATGTCCTGCACGGCAGGCGCCATCCCTTTGTATGGAACGTGCGTCAAGGATACTCGCGCGCGCTGCTTGAAAAGCTCCATCGCGAGATGATGCGGCGAACCGGCGCCGGGCGTACCGTAGTTGAGCGCATTCGCGTTCTTGCCCGCGTAGTCGATCATTTCGGCGAGCGTATTCACGGGCAGTGATGGCTTCACCGCGAGCACGAGCGGAAAGCGCGCCAGACCGCCGATGAACACGAAATCCTTTGCCGGGTCGTAGGGTAGCTTGGCGTACAGCGTCGGATTGAAGGCGAGCGTGCCCGAATCGGCGGTGCCGATGGTGTATCCATCCGGCTTCGCGCGCGCGATGGCCTCGGCGCCAATGAGTGTTGCTGCGCCCGGTCGATTCTCGATCACGACCGGCTGGCCGAGCGAGGCTGCCAATGCAGTGCCCACACTGCGCGCCACCACGTCCGTGCCGCCGCCAGGCGGATAAGGCACGATCCATTTGACCGGCTGGTTGGGGAACGGCTGCGCCAGCGCAAGGGTGGCGGTAAGCGCCAGCGCGGCAAGGCCGCCACGCATTACCCACGCGATGTGTCCGCGTTGTTGGGGCTCGAGCATGATGGCAGTTCTCCCGAAAATGGTAGTCCCCGACGCGGGCGCCCGCCACTAAATAACGAGCCTTGGCGCAAGCAGATCTCGGCGTGACCTCGGCCCCGTCCGACACGAGTGCCACATGGCCCGATTCATCCGGTCACGCGGTGTGCCACCTGCAATGAGCCACTCGACGGTGGCTCAATGGCAAGGACAACCGAGGACGTACGCCCCGGATTCCCAGGCTCGGATCTGCTGGCGCAGGGATTTTTAGCCGCGGTTTCGATTCGCAAGTCTTCCCATCACGATGGCCAAGGCGGCCGCCCCGAGCGATTTCACGAGTTGCGGATGCTCGGCATAAAAGCCCCCGACCCGGTCGACAATGCTCGGATCATGGGTTTCCGCGTGGGTGGCGATCGCGCTGACCTGCTCGGGCGTCAACTGCGATGCCTGCTGGGGCGAAATCGTCGGCGTTGTTCCCGCGGCACTGTTGCCCAGCATTCTCCCAAGCACGCCGCCCGCCAGCCCGGACAAAACGCCGGGGCCTATGGAGCCCAGAATCTGGTTCAGGACGCCTGCCTGCTGCTGCGGATTCGATTGCCCGAACATCTGA
>JBDUCE010000166.1:0-5766 GCA_040003635.1 Betaproteobacteria bacterium | reverse complement strand
TCAGCACCTTTGCTGAAAAGTGGCAAAGAGCGACGTATTGCGACAGATGATCCATCTGGCTGCGTAGCCTATCATTCGCGCAGACCCGTACACGCCCTCCCGCATATCCGGACCATGCAAACTCTAGGCAAACGAGCCGCGTTGGATTTCGTCAGCGATCACCGCGAACTATTCGACCGGAACGCCGCGGACAATCCCTTCGCATCGAGTGAATGGATGCTCCATTTCATCGACCAGATCGCGCTCGATGACTGGACTTTCACGGTGCTGGAACATGACGCCGGGGGTGTCAGCCTGATGCCTTTGTACAGCGAGCCCGGCGCCAGGTTCCGGCGATCCGCGCTCGCCAATTATTATGCGTCGCTATATTCGCCGATAATCAGCTCGGCGCAGAATCGCCGGGGCGCCATCGCCGAACTGGTGCGCGAGCTTGGCTCGGTGCGGCCCCGTTGCGCTGCGGTCAACCTGGCGCCGCTCGACCGTGAAGCTGCGGATACTGCCATGCTCGCCGATGCTTTTTCGACACAGGGATGGCTGGTCAAGAAATATTTCTGCTTCGGTAATTGGTACCTGCCATGCGCCGGGCTTTCGTTTGCAGATTACATGGACGGACGTCCGTCCAGGCTTCGCAATACTTGGCAGCGTAAATCCAGGCGCTTCCTGGAAGGGCATGGTGCCCGCCTGGAGATCGTTTGCGACCCCGCCGCAGTCGAGACCGCCATGGACGCCTTCGACCGCGTCTATGCCAAGAGCTGGAAACAGCCGGAGCCCTATCCCCGGTTCGTCCGGCGATGGGCGGAAATATGTGCGCGCAAGGGCTGGCTGCGTCTGGGCGTTGCCTGGATCGACGACGTGCCGATTGCCGCACAGATCTGGTTCACGCTCAACCGGCGAGCGAACATCTTCAAGCTTGCATACGATGAAGCGTATTCCAGCCTTTCGGCCGGCACCGTACTCACCGCGCACATGATTCGGGAGAGCCTCGAGCGGGACGGCGTGACCGAGATCGATTACCTGACGGGTGACGACGACTATAAACGGTCGTGGATGACCCACCGTCGTGAGCGCATCGGGCTTCTCGCCTCCAACATGCGAACACCGCGCGGGCTGGCAATGGGTTTAGTAGAATGGGCGGGTGACGTGCGCCGGCGATTGATCCAGCGCCGGCGCAATGGCGTTACGGTGAACGGTTGACAAGCTTGTCGTCCGGGTGTTTGTCGCTTTGCGCCCGGTCCTGCCCTGGGAATCACCGCGCTTCTTCGTTCCATCCGACATTTGGCAGCGCTCTGCGCACGTCCTCCGCCGACCATTATCCGCGCCCATGACGTATCTCCTTCATCAACTGCCCTTCGTGTCGGCGATGCGCGATGGCGACGCGGTGGCGCTGACATGCAATGACCATGCACTCACCTACGCGGGATTGGCGGCGGCGCTCGGCCGCGTCATGACCGGCCTGATGCACCTGGGCGTCAAGCGGGGCGAGCGGGTGGCTTTCTATCTCGACAAGCGATTCGAAACCGTCGCTACTGCCTTCGGTACCGCTGCCGCGGGCGCGGTATTCGTCCCCGTCAACCCGCTGCTCAAGGCCGATCAGGTCGGCCATATCCTGCGCGACTGCAATGTCCGGATAATCGTGACCAGCGCGGAACGGCTCGAGGCTATCGCACCCACCCTGGCCGAATGCCCGGATTTGCGGCAGATCGTTGTCTTGGGGTCGACCGCGGAGGCCGAGGTCCGGGGCAAGGAGGTCCTGGCCTGGTCGGAATTCACCGCCACTGCCGGAGCGCAGGGTCATCGCGTTATCGACACCGACATGGTGGCGATCCTCTACACCTCCGGCAGCACCGGCAAGCCGAAAGGCGTGGTGCTCTCCCATCGCAATATGGTCGCGGGCGCCAGGAGCGTTGCGAGCTACCTCGAGAACACGCCGGCCGACGTCATCCTGTCGGCTTTGCCATTGTCATTCGATGCGGGCTTCAGCCAGCTCACCACCGGCTTTCATGCCGGCGCGCGCGTCGTCCTTCTCAACTACCTGATGCCGCGCGATGTCGTCGATGCGATCGCCAAAGAGAAGGTGACCGGACTCACGGCCGTGCCACCGCTATGGATCCAGCTTTCGCAACTCAAATGGCCGGCGACCATCGGCAACCACCTCCGCTATATCGCCAACACCGGTGGGCGCATGCCGCGCGAGACCCTCATGCAATTGCGCCGGCACCTGCCCCGGACGCAGCCCTTCCTCATGTACGGACTCACCGAAGCGTTCAGATCGACCTTCCTTGCCCCGAGCGAGATCGACCGCCGGCCGGACTCCATCGGCAAGGCCATACCGAATGCCGAAATCCTGGTGCTGCGGCCGGACGGAACGCGCTGCGACACCAACGAGCCGGGTGAGCTCGTGCACCGCGGTGCCCTCGTCGGCATGGGGTACTGGAACGATGCGGAGAAAACCGCCGAGCGCTACAAGCCGCTGCCGGTCGGCGTTGGCGGGCGTGAAGCCGGCATGGTCCTTCCCGAGATGGCGGTCTTCTCCGGTGACACGGTACGGATGGACCAGGAAGGATTTCTCTATTTCATCGGCCGCCAGGACGAAATGATCAAGACGTCGGGCTACCGGGTGAGCCCCACCGAAGTGGAGGAAGCACTTTACGCTACCGGCTTGGTCGGCGAGGGGGTCGCGTTCGGTACCGCGCACCCGTCGCTCGGGCAAGTGATTGTCATCGTCGTCACGGCGCCCGCGGGCGGGACCCTCGATGCCGATGCATTGCTCACCGCGTGCCGCAAAGCGCTCCCCGCCTACATGGTGCCGGCCACGATCGAAGTGGCGCATGCTCCGTTGCCGCGCAACCCCAACGGCAAGATCGATCGCAGGGCCGTGTCCGTCGATTATGAGCGGCGCCGCGCGGGCGCCCTGGTATGAACGCGAGAGCGCCCGATCCACCTGCTTCCGGGCATTGCGCGGCGTTGCCGGGATCCATCGTTCAGGGGCGCGGTGGCGCGCTCCCGAACGACGTGCTGGAGAATGCAGCGGCACGGCTCAAGGAGCGTTGCCGGTGACTATCCCTGTGCATGCTTCCATGGGGCAATGGCCCGAGATCGACGGCTGCCTGCAGGTCGGTGGCATGCCTCTCACGCGGCTGGCAGCGCGTGTGGGTGGAACACCGTTCTATGCCTACGATCGGCGACTGCTCGAACGGCGTGTCGCGCTTTTGCGCCAGCATCTGCCGAGCGAGGTGATGCTGCATTACGCGGTCAAGGCAAACCCGATGCCGGCGCTTGTCTGTCACCTGGCAGCCCGGGTGGATGGCCTCGACGTCGCGTCGGGCCGGGAGTTGAACGTTGCGCTCGATGCGGGAATGGACCCGCAAGAGATCAGCTTTGCCGGTCCCGGCAAAACCGTCGCCGAGCTGGTGCAGGCGGTCTCCGCCGGTATCCTCGTCAATGTCGAGTCGCCGCGCGAGATCGCGATTCTCGAGACCGCATCGCATGAAGCTGGCCTTCCCGCACGCGTCGCGGTGCGCATCAATCCCGATTTCGAGCTCAAGACCTCCGGCATGAAGATGGGCGGGGGACCGAAGCAATTCGGCGTCGACGCGGAAGCTGTTCCCGCTTTGCTGAAACAGATCGGCCAGCGGGGATTGGCCTTCGAAGGATTTCACCTCTACGCCGGATCGCAGAATCTTAAGGCCGAATCCATTTGCGATGCGCAACGCCAATCGTATGCGCTGGCGTTGCGGCTCGCGCAGCACGCGCCCTCACCAGTGCGCGTGTTGAACCTGGGCGGCGGCTTTGGCATTCCGTATTTCCCGGGCGAGACGCTACTCGATCTGTCGCCGATCGGTGCGAACATGGCAGCCCTGGTCGCCCGCGCCAGGAGCGAAATGCCGGAAGTCCGCTTCGTGATCGAGCTCGGACGTTACCTGGTGGGCGAGGCAGGCATCTATGTTTGCCGGGTCGTGGACCGCAAAGTGTCGCGCGGACAGGTATTTCTGGTAACGGATGGCGGGCTGCATCACCACCTCGCCGCCAGCGGCAACTTCGGCCAGGTCATTCGAAAGAATTATCCGGTGATCGTCGGCAACCGCATGCGCGGGACTCCGCGCGAGAAAGCGAGTGTGGTGGGACCCCTCTGCACGCCGCTAGATCTGCTGGCGGATCAAATGGAGCTCGCCGTATGCGAGCCCGGTGATCTCATCGTCGTCTTCCAGTCCGGGGCTTATGGCGCGAGTGCCAGCCCGCAGCGATTCCTGAGCCATCCTGAGGTCGTCGAGGTGCTGGTGTGAATTCGGGTCGGCCGTAATCCGCATGCCTGGATCGCCACCGAGTGCTGCCGTGCCCGCCGGCACGCCGCTGCGTCTTGCCGAGCCGGGCACTGCGTATGCGGTGGGCGCATTCCGCTTTGCGGAGCCCGACCTTGCGGAAATGGCAACTCGAGAGGGTAGTGCCACGGCATGGGTCGCTGCGTTCGAGCGGCATGGGCCGTCGGCGCCGACCAAGGTTCACGGCGACTTCGCCGTTGCCGTCCGTGATCGCGGCGGCCGTCTCTTCCTTGCCGTGGACCGGTTCTCCATCCGCACGCTCTGTTACCGCGCGGTCGGCGATGCGGTCTTGTTCCACCCCCGCGCCGATGTGGTTGCGGGAACAGACACGGCGCTGGCACCGCAGGCCATCTTCGACTATCTGTATTTTCATGTCATCCCCGCACCTGGAACGATTTTCAAGGGCGTGCAGCGGCTGCCCGCGGGACACTATGCGTTGTTCGAACGGGGTCGTCCCACCATCGGGCGCTGGTGGAATCCGGTGTTCACCGAAAATCGCAGTGAGCCCTTCAGGCCGCTGCGCGAGCAGTTTCGCGGTCTTCTTCGGGATGCCGTCGCCCGTCACGTCGACGGCGGCAATGTCGGTTGTTTCCTGAGCGGCGGCACCGATAGCTCGACGGTCGCGGGGATGCTCGCCGAAGTGACCGGCAAGCGGGCGCCGACGTTCTCGATCGGATTCGACGCCCGGGGCTACGACGAGATGGAATACGCGCGCATCGCGGCGCGCCACTTCCACACCGAGCATCGGGAGTACTACGTCACCCCGGACGATCTCGTCGACAGCATCCCGGCGGTTGCCTGTTCCTACGATCAGCCGTTCGGAAACTCGTCGGTGGTCCCGGCCTATTACTGCGCCCGGCTCGCGCGCGAGTCCGGCGTGGACACGATACTGGGCGGTGATGGCGGAGACGAGTTGTTCGGCGGCAATTCAAGGTACGCGAAGCAGCGCGTATTCGGCCTTTACGACCACGTGCCTGCCGTGGTGCGCGGCGCGATCGTGGAGCCGCTGTTGACCCGCGGCGGGTTTCTTCCGCGCTTGCCTGGCGTGCGCAAGCTGGCCAGTTACGTCGAGCAGGCGCGGGTCCCGATGCCAGACCGGCTGGAGATGTATAACCTGCTGACGCGGCTTGGACTGGCCGAGGTCCTCACAACGGATTTCCTGTCCACGGTCGACCCGGATGCGCCCTTGCGCCAGCAGCGAGCGGTATACGCATCGATCAACGCACGTGCACCCATCAACCGCATGCTTGCCTTCGATTGGCGCTACGCACTGGCCGACAATGACCTTCCGAAGGTCATCGGGGCGACCACGCTGGCCGGCATTGCCGTGGGCTTCCCTTTGCTGGACGACGCATTGACTGACTTCTCCCTGAAGCTCGAGCCCCGCCTCAAGCTCAAAGGTCTGCAATTGCGCTGGTTCTTCAAGGAAGCATTGCGCGGCTTCCTT
>JBDUCE010000165.1:0-5811 GCA_040003635.1 Betaproteobacteria bacterium | reverse complement strand
GGAGTATCCGCAGCTCTCCGCCGAAAACGTGCTCCGTTTCATGATTCTCGATTCCGCGAACCCGTCGTCGATCGTCGGCTGCCTCCGTGCGGCGCGCGAATCGGCGCGCTCGGTGCGCGGCGCGATCACCTCGGAGATGTACGAGGATCTCAACTCATCGTGGCTCGAGATGCGCGGCTACGACTTCGAGAGGATTCAGGCGTATGGCGTGTCGGAATTCATGGACTGGGTGAAGATGCGCTCGCATCTTTTTCGAGGCGTGACCTTCGGCACCATGCTGCGCGACGAAGCCTACCATTTCATCCGGCTGGGAACGCACCTCGAGCGGGCCGACAACACGGCGCGCATCCTGGATGTCAAATATCACATCCTGCTGCCCAGCGCGGCCGACGTCGGCGGCGCCGTGGATTACTACCAGTGGGGAGCGCTGTTACGCTCGGTCTCCGGCTTCGAGTCCTATCGCAAGATCTACCGCGATGTCATCACGCCGCGCCGGGTGGCCGAGCTCCTTATACTGCGCGAGGACATGCCGCGCTCGCTGCACTCCTGCATGAACCTGATCCAGGAAACGCTCGACAAGTTGTGCAACGGCCACAGCCGGGAGATCCAGCGCGCGACGGGCGAGCTCCATGCCAGGCTGCACTTTGGCCGCACCGACGACATCATTCGCTATGGCCTGCACGAATACCTGATGGATTTCCTCGACCGGATCTCGGCCCTCGGTGATGCCATCGGGCGCGATTTCTTCGCCACGGGACAGGGACCGGCCAGCAATGAGTAGAATCAATGGTTTTCGCGACGGCCTTCGCGCTGACATTGCGATCGCAAGGACTCGCGACGGACCCGCGGCCCGGCAGAGAGGTTTTCCTTAAATGACGTATTGCGTAGCGATGTGCCTCGACGCCGGAATGATCTTCGCGTCGGACTCGAGAACCAATGCGGGTGTGGACCAAGTGGCGCGGTTCTCCAAGATGCGCACCTTTGTGCGCGCGGGCGAGCGGGTGATCGTCTCGCTTTCGTCGGGCAACCTGTCGATCACCCAGAACGCCGTCAACATTCTAGAGCAGCGCAGCAAGGCCCCCGATGCCCACGACACGCTGTGGACCGTAAAGTCGATGTTCGACGTCGCACGCCTGTTCGGCGATGCTTTGCGCGAGGTCAAGAGCCGCGACGGGCCCTATCTCATGCAGAACAACATCGACGCGGGCGCGAATTTTATCGTGGGCGGCCAGATCCGGGGCGAGCCGCCGCGGCTTTTCAACGTGTACAGCGAGGGCAATTTCATCGAGACCACCGCCGACACCTGTTATTTCCAGACCGGCGAAACCAAATACGGCAAGCCGATCATCGATCGCGTCATCACCCGGGAAAGCGGGCTGACCGACGCGACCAAATGCACGCTGGTGTCGTTCGATTCGACCATGCGCTCCAATATATCGGTGGGACTTCCGATCGACCTCCTGACCTACCATACGGACGCCTTCAGCATTCGCATGCAGCGCCGCATCGAGGAAACCGATCCCTACTTTCAGATGATCCATGCGGAGTGGGGGGAGGGCCTGCGGCGGGTCTTCGCGCAACTGCCCAATCCCCAGTGGTAGCCATCCGCACCTGCACCGGCACCGCGCTGCGGGACGGGAAATGGCTTGCGCGCGCCCCTTGCAGCGCGCCCGGGAGGCGACAATAACCATGGCTATTCGCGTCGCCCTTCATCACCGCACGACCTATCGCTTCGATCGGCTGGTCGCGCTCACCCCGCACCAGATTCGCCTGCGACCCGCGCCGCATTGCCGGACGCCGGTGCTCGGATACTCGCTGCGGGTCGCGCCGAGGGAGCACTTCGTCAACTGGCAGCAGGACCCGTATGGCAACTGGGTCGCGCGGCTGGTATTTCCGGAGCCGGCGCGCGAGCTCGCGATCGAAGTGGATCTCACCGCCGACATGACGGTCATCAATCCGTTCGACTTCTTTGTCGAGCCCTACGCCGAAGTTTATCCGTTCGGATATGCGGCGGCGCTCGCCAAAGAGCTCATTCCCTTTCTGGAGACCGCGCCCGTCAGTGCGCGGCTCGCGCAGTGGCTCTCCACCTATCGCGTGGGCTTGCCCGCTACGACGCCTACGGTGCCCATGCTGGTGGCGCTCAACCAGCAACTGCAACGAGAGATCCGCTATCTGGTGCGCATGGAACCCGGCGTGCAGACGCCCGACCAGACCTTGGAGCGCGCCTGCGGCTCCTGTCGTGACAGCGGCTGGCTGCTGGTGCAGATCCTGCGTCACCTTGGTTTGGCGGCCCGCTTCGCCTCGGGCTATCTCATCCAGTTGACGGCTGACGTGAAGGCGCTGGACGGACCCTCCGGAACCGCGCACGACTTTACCGATCTGCACGCCTGGGCCGAGGTGTATCTGCCGGGAGCCGGCTGGATCGGCTTCGATCCGACCTCGGGTCTGCTCGCGGGCGAAGGCCATCTGCCGCTCGCATGCACTGCCGATCCCGGCAACGCCGCTCCGGTCATCGGCGCGACCGATCCGTGCGAAGTGGCGTTCGCGGTGGAGATGACGGTGACCCGCATCCACGAAGATCCGCGGGTCACCAAGCCGTACACACCGGCGCAGTGGAGCACCATCAATGCCCTCGGCCTCGACGTCGATCGCGATCTCGTGACCCACGATGTCCGCCTCACCCAGGGGGGCGAACCGACCTTCGTTTCGGTCGACGACATGGAAGGTGCCGAGTGGAACTACGCTGCGAGCTCGCCCAGGAAACGCGAGCTGGCGGCCGACCTGCGTCGCCGGCTCGCAGCGCGCTTTGCGCCGGGCGCGTTCCTGCACGAAGGACAGGGCAAGTGGTATCCCGGCGAGCCGCTGCCGCGCTGGGCGCTGGGTATCTACTGGCGTCGTGACGGCGTGCCGTTGTGGCGTGACGGCGCGCTCAACGCCGACGTGCGCACACCAGGTAACGCGGATCTTGCAATGGCGCAGCAGTTCATCGGATGCCTGGCCGAGGCGCTCGGGGTGCCGGCGGCGTATGTCATCACCGCCTTTGAGGATGTGCCGAAGCTTCTTGGCAGCGAGGCAGCGCTCCCCGTCAATGTGGATCCTTTGCGCGCCGACCTGACGCGGCCCGACGAACGCGCGCGCCTTGCCCGCCTGCTGCTCGAAGGACCGTCAAAGCCCGCCGGTTACGTGTTGCCCCTGCGGGCCAGGCCACTCGAGGAGCGGGAAGCGCCGGGTCCTGCCTGGCAGACCGGCCGCTGGCCGCTGCGACGCGAGCGGCTTTATCTGGTGGCGGGCGATTCTCCGCTCGGCGCACGCCTGCCACTTGCGTCGCTGCCGGAAGTGCTGCCCAAAGACGAAGATCCCGAGCACGAAATCGATCCCTTCGCCCCGCGCGACACACTGCCGGCGACGCACGCGCATGCCTCGCGCGCCAATGCCGCGACAGCACACGCAGCCATTGCACGAGTGGTGGTCAAGACCGCCCTGGTGGCGCAAGTGCGCGAAGGGCATGTTTACATCTACATGCCGCCGCTACATCGGCTCGAGGATTACCTTGCCCTGCTGTCGGCGGTCGAGGATGCGGCGCGGCACTTGCAGCAGCCCGTTGCGATCGAAGGCTATCCGCCGCCACGCGATCCGCGCATTGCCGTGCTGAACGTCACCCCGGACCCGGGCGTGATCGAGGTCAACGTACAGCCATCGCAGACGTGGACCGAGCTCATGCACTTGAACGATGTCCTGTACGCAGAAGCCCGCGAGGCGCGTCTTGCCACCGAAAAATTCATGGTCGATGGGCGGCATTCGGGCACCGGCGGCGGCAATCACGTCACGCTCGGAGGCGCCACACCTGCCGACAGCCCGCTGCTCCGCCGGCCCGACTTGCTGCGAAGCCTCATAGCGTATTGGCAGAATCATCCGGCGCTGTCGTATCTTTTCTCCGGGCTCTTCGTCGGACCGACCAGCCAGTCGCCGCGCGTGGATGAGGCGCGCGACGACCACCTGTACGAGCTCGAGATCGCGTTCCAGCAAATGGCGCGGGTTCATTCGGCCGGCGACGTTTCGGTGTCGCCGTGGCTGGTGGACCGGCTGCTGCGGCATCTTCTGACCGATCTCACCGGCAACACCCATCGCGCCGAATTCTCCATTGACAAGCTGTACTCGCCGGACGGGCCAGCGGGTCGCCTCGGCCTGCTCGAGTTTCGCGCGTTCGAGATGCCGCCGCACCAGCACATGAGCGCGGTGCAGATGCTCCTGCTGCGCGCGCTGGTGGCGCAGTTCTGGAAAATGCCGTATGAATCAGCACTGGTGCATTGGGGCACGGCGTTGCACGACCGCTGGATGTTGCCCCACTTCGTTGAAGCCGACATGAGCAACGTGGTGGCCGAGCTGAATGCTGCGGGGTACGCATTCGAAGAAGGCTGGTTCGCGCCGTTCCTGGAGTTTCGATTTCCGCGCTTCGGGGCGGTGAGCTATGACGGCGTCGGCGTCGAGTTGCGCCAGGCGATCGAGCCGTGGCATGTGCTCGGCGAAGAAATGAGCGGTACCTCGACGGCGCGTTACGTCGATTCGTCCGTCGAGCGCTTGCAGGTCAGGGTGACCGGCATGACGAGCGAGCGCCATGGCGTCACCTGCAACGGCCGTACGATGCCTCTCGTGCCCACCGGGCTGCCCGGCGAATTCGTTGCCGGCCTGCGCTTTCGCGCCTGGAACCCGCCTTCCGCGCTCCACCCCACGATCGGAGTGCAGGCGCCGCTCGTGTTCGACGTGGTCGATACCTGGGCCGGTCGCGCCATCGGCGGATGCACCTATCACGTGGTGCATCCGGGCGGCCGCAGCTACGCCACGTTTCCGGTGAATGCCAACGAAGCCGAAGCGCGGCGGGTTGCCCGGTTCTGGTCTCATGGCCACACGCCGGGTCCGATGACCATTTTCCCCGAGCCGTCGAACCCATCGGCGCCCGCCACCCTCGACCTGCGCTGGCAACCCGTTCGACGCCAGTGAGATTGCCGAAATGAGCTCCGTTCGAACCCGGTTCGCGCCGAGTCCCACCGGCTTCATTCATCTCGGCAATATCCGGTCGGCGCTCTTTCCGTGGGCATTCGCGCGCGGCCAGCACGGTGTTTTCATCCTGCGTATCGAAGACACCGACACCGAACGGTCCACCCCTGAGGCGGTGCAGGCGATTCTGGGTGCCATGGAATGGCTTGGCCTCGACTACGATGAAGGGCCGTATTACCAGATGCAGCGCACGGAGCGCTACCGCGCCGTGATTGCGCAAATGGTCGAGCGCGGCCTCGCCTATCGCTGTTACACCACGCCGGCCGAGCTCGACGCCTTGCGTGCGGCGCAGATGAGCCGAGGCGAGAAGCCGCGCTACGACGGGCGCTGGCGCCCCGGGCCCGCGGGTGCGCTGCAGCCGCCCGAGGGCATTGCGCCCGTCATCCGTTTCAAGAATCCATTGGACGGAACGGTGGAATGGGACGACGGGGTGAAAGGATCCATCGCGATCGACAATGGAGAGCTCGACGACCTGGTGATCGCGCGCTCGGACGGCACACCGACTTACAACTTTTGCGTGGTGGTGGATGATCTCGACATGCAGATCACCCATGTCATTCGCGGCGACGACCATGTCAACAACACGCCGCGCCAGATCAACATCATCCGCGCGCTGGGAGCCGATCCGCCCATCTATGCACACCTGCCGACGGTGCTGACGCCGGAAGGCGAGAAGCTGTCCAAGCGCCACGGCGCGCGCAGCGTGCTGCAGTATCGCGACGACGGCTACCTACCGGAAGCGGTGGTCAATTACCT
>JBDUCE010000164.1:0-5816 GCA_040003635.1 Betaproteobacteria bacterium | reverse complement strand
GGCCCGCATCGTCGGCTATGTCGACTCGGCCGCGGCCCCGCCCGCGGCCGACGCGCAGGGACGCGAGATGCCGCCACCGGGCATGGAAACACTGGCGGTAAAAGGCGTGGTGTTGCACCGGCTGCCGCTGGTGCAGGACATTCGCGGCAACCTGACGGCAGGCGAAGTACCGCGCGATGTACCGTTCGCTCCCCGCCGCTACTTTCTGGTTCATGACGTGCCCAGCGGCGAAACCCGCGGGGCGCACGCCCACCGCGCGTGCGAGCAGTATCTGCTGTGCGTGGCCGGCGCCTGCTCGGTGGTGGTCGACGATGGCCGCACCCGCATGGAGCTGCGCCTGGACAGCCCCTGCCTCGGGCTCTACATTCCGAAGATGGTGTGGGCGATCCAGTACAAGTATTCGCGCGATGCCGTGCTGCTGGTCCTCGCCTCGCATCCCTACGACGGCGCCGACTACATCCGCGACTACGACGACTATCTGGCGGCACTCGCCGGCCGATGAGCAGTCCGCCGGCCAGGCAATTCATCCGGTTTCTGGTCAGCGGCGCCATCAACACCGCGGCATCGTACGCGCTCTACTACGTGCTGCTCCACGTCATGCATTACCTCATCGCTTATGCCATTGCCTACGTATTCGGCATTGGCTTGAGCTTTTGCCTGATGTCCCGCTTTGTCTTTCACACCCCGGCGAGCGCGTCGACGCTGTTGCGCTTTCCGCTGGTGTACGTCGCACAATTCGGGCTCGGGTCGGCGCTCGTCTACGCGCTGGTTGAAACCATGGCCGTGCCGGCGTCGATTGCCGCGGCGATCGCGATTGTCATCGTGATGCCCGTCACGTTCCTGGTCGCCCGCTATGTGTTCGTGCGTTAGCAGGCTGTTAGCGCGCGGCCTGGCCGGAGATCTGTGCCTGCGCGGCTTGCCATGCGCGAATCGAGGGCGCCTGCTGCCTGACCCAGCCGGAGAGCATGAGGGCAATCACGACATACAGGACAACCCATGGTGCCGCGACCCATTGCGCACGGCGCGTCGCCACGCTGCGTAGCTCGATCACCGCCCAGGTGGCCAGCGGTCCCCCCAATACCAGCAAGGGCAAGCCGAACCGCATTTCCACCGCCGTCGTCGCATGCAATCCCAGGTGAGCCAGCACGAAGGCCCCGATCGCAAAGAGGGTCAGCACCGTACCTTCGCCGCGCCGCCGCAGGGCGAGCATTGCCGCACCCGCAAGTGCCAGGGCGATTCCGCCGTGGGTCAACACCCCCAGCGGCACCCGATACCACGGGTCGAGGTCGCGGCTGTAGGTGAAAAAGAGGTCCTGGTCCAGCAGATTGAAGACGTGCAGCGCCATCGTGGCCGCGCCCGCAACGGGGTAGTCGAGATACCACTGTAGCGGCCGCGATTCCTCGATCGGGCGTCCGGCCGCCAGCGGATTTTGATAGAAGATGGAGGGATTCGGCACCGGGGGCATCGCCGTGGCGTATTTCAGGTATTCGATGCCCCAGCGTTGCTGATTCCTGGCGAGCTCGGCCACCACCAGCGGCGTGTGCTCGCCGTAATGCCGCACGTTGTTCACGTACTGCGGGATGAGTGGCAGCACGGAGCCGGCCACGACCGCCATGACGATGCTTGCTGCACGCAGCCCTGAGATGCGTCGCACGACGCACACCGCCGCCACGGCGAGATACCACGCACCGATTGCGAAGAGGCTTGCCGGGCGCACCATGACCGCGGCGGCGAGGATCAGGCTGCCGAGGAAGGCCACACGCCAGTGCGGGCTTGTTGCATCGCGCAGACGTATCCAGCAGGCCACGCCGAACAGGATGAGACTCAGTGACAAGCTCTCGGTCAGGCTTTCCGGCGCATACGACAAGGCAAAGACATTCAGCACGAGCGCGATGAACACCACCGGCGCAACCGCCGGATACCGCGCCGCAATGGCCTGGCGCACCGCCACCGCGGCACCCACGAACAGCAACAACTGGGTCTCGAAAATCCACCATGCCCAGGAGGTGCCGGTAACTGCTGCACCGCGCATCAGCACCGAAAGGAAAAGCGGATAGCCGTAGGTTCGGATGTCCGAGTAGTAAAACTTGCCGAATAGACCATTGCGCGCGATGTCGGCGGCGATATCGAGATAGTTCCTGGCATCGTAGTCCGATGGGTAGCGCACCAGATGCCAAAAGAAACCATGCGCAATGGCGAGCGCGAGCAGAAGAGCGATCCATTCGCCGCGAGTAAACGCGCGGCCCGTTGCCGCATGAGGCGTCACGGGCGCGACCTGGCCTCGAGCGCGACCGACCCAAGGTGGTAGTAGGTGGCCACGCACCAGTTCACGAGTTGCGCGGGGTCGGGCGTAATGTCGACGGCGTGCATGGTCACGGGCGCAGGAGGCGCGATCGGCGCCACGGTCAGCGCTTTTCTGCCGCTCGCCGCGGCCTCTCTCAACAGCTGGTCACGCGCGAGTTGGGCCGGCCGGCGCGCTTCGGCTGCCCGCATGTCGGTGAGCAGTCGTGCACCCGCCACGAGCGTTCCCACGACGGCAAGAAGCGCCAAGGTAGCGGCGGCCTTGCGGCCCGTGGCGCGGTCCTCGACCCATCGCGCAGCGGGCAGCAAAGCGGCCAGGAACACGCACACCAGCGCGTAGAGACCGTTGCGCGGGGCGAACTGGAGAGGTGCGGCCAGCACGGGCGTGAGGCTCAGCGCGGCGCCCAACAGCAGCGCCACGGCCTCCTCGTGCTTGAACGCGCGTGCCGGTTGTTCCGCATTCACCCGTTGCCATTGCGTCCGGAGCCTGGCCACAAAAGGGAGCGCAATCAGTCCGGCCGCGATCGCGAGCAGGGTGGCACCGGCCTCCGCGGAGGCCCATATCCTGGCTGCGTACTGCTGCACGAGGTAGGCCGGATCGAGCTGGAACGAGCCCGGCGTGGCGTTGGCCCTGAGGTAATTTCCCGGAGCACCGATCAGCACCGCCGCGCCGAGGGCGAGCCCCGCCGCGCGCCAGAGGAGCGCGCCGCGCACAGCGGAAGCGAGCGTGCGCCATCGGCGCAACGCGATCACGCCGGCATAACTCGCCACGATCGGCAGGATGAGCTCGATCGCATTGCCCACGGCAAAGCTCATTGCGAACCAGTACATGTTGCCCCGACCCCGATCGCCGCTTTGCAGCAGTGCCCGCGCACCGAGCAGCCAGTGCAGGAGCAGGATGAGCGGCAACAGGTAGACGATGCCCCCGGTCGGCCAATACACCGTCTGCCCAAGCAGCGGGTACAAGCCGAGGGTCAGTGCCGCCAGGATGAAGGCGAAGAGCGGCCAGCGCGCAGGTGCGGGGCGTGCCACGACGAACAGCGTGATCTGCCAGGCGACCAGCACGAGGCCCGCCGCCAGGACCATGCTCACCGCTCGGAGCGCGGGAATGTCCACCAGTGCCGCCACCGCATACAGCACGACCCCGGTCACTACCCGGCCGCTCCACTCGAAGAACAACCAGTGCAGGGCACCCGTGTAGCCCCGTGTTTCGACCAGCACGTGGTTGCAGAAATCGTCCGCCGCGGGCCAGTTGAAGCTGCCGAGCGCAATCAGCAGCGCGGCGAGCGCTGCAGCCGCGACGAGAGAAACGAGTACGCTCATCGCTGTCGAGGGCGTGCGCACGTCGCTCATCGTCCGCACCTGTTATCGAGCGAATCGCACAGCGCAGCAGCCGCGACGGGCGAGGGATCCGGCGAGGCCGGGGTGCCGACGGCGAGGGGCCATCGGAGGAGCATGATCAAATCTTGGGAAGCGTGACGCCCTGCTGTCCCTGGTACTTGCCGCCGCGATCCTTGTAGGAAGTTTCGCAGACCTCGTCGGACTCGAAGAAGATCACCTGTGCCACGCCCTCGTTGGCGTAGATCTTGGCGGGCAGCGGGGTGGTGTTCGAGAATTCGAGGGTGACGTAACCCTCCCACTCGGGCTCGAGCGGCGTTACGTTGACGATGATGCCGCAACGGGCGTAGGTCGATTTGCCGAGACAGATCACCAGCACATTGCGCGGAATCCGGAAATATTCCATGGTGCGCGCGAGCGCAAAGGAATTCGGAGGAATGATGCAGAAGTCGCCGTGAAAATCCACGAACGACTTATCGTCGAAATTCTTGGGATCGACGATCGTGCTGTTGAGATTGGTGAAAAGCTTGAATTCGCTCGAGCAGCGGATGTCGTAGCCATAGCTAGAGGTGCCATAGGAGACGATCTTGCGCCCGTCGACCTCGCGGATCTGGCCGGGCTCGAACGGCGCGATCATGGCGTGATCACGGGCCATCCGGCGGATCCAACGGTCGGACTTGATCATTCGGCTTGCTCGACAGACGAGGCCGCGATCATACCATCGCGCTGCGGCGGTTTTGCGGCTGGGAGTTGCCACCGAGACGCTGGCGGAGGAAACGCCGCAGCGGCCTTTCGTACCACCGCCATACCGCCGCCGAAACGGCCAGGAGCGCCAGCACGAACATCCAGAAGAGCGGCACCGGGGGCACGTTGAGCGAGCTTCGCGAGACGAGGCGATATACGAGCTCGCGCATCGGATCCTGCAGCATGTACACCGCGTAGCTCATCTCGCCCAACGCTACCAGCGGCCACCACGCAAGCCACCGCGTCCAGGGCGATGTATCCACGCTGAGCGCTGCGATGAACAGTGCGAAGATCGGCGCCAGCAGGCCATTGGTAGCCGACAGGAATGCCCCTGCGACGTACACGCCTCGCCCCAGCATGAGCAGCGCCGCAGCGACGAGCGCTACGCTGGCGAGAACCATTGCCAGGCTCGCCCCTGTTTCACCCGGGCGGGCCGCGCCGGTTCGCTGCCCTCCGCGCCGGCGCAGCATCAGACTCGCGAATGCGCCGACAAGGAACGAGTTGAAGTGGAGCAGCGGGTCGTAATGTATCGCGTTGTGCAGCGACTCCACGAAATGCAGTTCGAGCGCCTGACGCCCGACGTGGTGGCCGACCTGCGACACGAGCCAGACGAGCCCCACCACCACGAACGGTCGCCAGACTCCGCGCGATCCGCGCAGGAGCGGCAGACAGAACGGAAAGGCGAGATAGAAGAACGCTTCGGCCGAGAGCGACCAGCCCGGTGGGTTCCCGGTCACCGCGAATGTCGGCAACCAGGCCTGGATCATCGTTGCGTTGAGCACGAAGGTCCACCCTGGATGCGAGCCCTTCTCCGGCCCGCCGAGCGCCATCATGAAAACGAGGGCGAGGATATACACCGGATAGATGCGCGCGAACCGCGCCGCCCAGTACGCGCGCCGGTCGGCACGGCCCTCGAGCTCCCAGTACACCGTGGCCATGATGAAGCCGGAGAGCACGAAGAAATAGCTCACCATGGAGGAGCCCTGGCGCAGGAAATACGACCAGGGAACCGTATCGATCACCGGAATGTCCTGCCCGAAGTGCGTCAGCACCACCGACATGGCGGCGGCAAAACGGGTAAAGGTGAGCTTCTCCATCCAGGGAAGGCGCGCGCCGTTCCCTAAGACCTGCGAACAGGTCCTAAGTGTTCTGGACCTTGATGCTCGGGAATCTGGCCGAGAAATCCTCGGCTTTCTGAGCCACGAACACGGCGGTCTTGCGCGCGATTTCGCGATAGGTCGCAGCGACTTCGCCGTCCGGGTCGGCCACGACGGTGGGCCGTCCGGAGTCGGCCTGCTCGCGGATGCGAATGTCGAGCGGCAGCCCGCCCAGGAAGGGCACGTTGTAGTCGGCGCACATTTTTTTCGCCCCGCCTTCGCCGAAAATGGCTTCGGCATGACCGCAGTTGGAGCACACGTGCATGCTCATGTTCT
>JBDUCE010000163.1:0-5817 GCA_040003635.1 Betaproteobacteria bacterium | reverse complement strand
GGGTCCGTCGGTTTGCCGAGCCTGCGAATCTCGAAGTGCAGCTTGACCTGGTCGGAGTCGCTGCTTCCCATCTCGGCAATCTTTTGTCCACGTGTCACCTGCTGGCCTTCCTTCACCAGGATGTCCTTGTTGTGCGCGTACGCCGACAAAAACGATTTGCTGTGCTTGATGATGATGAGCTTGCCGTAGCCGCGAAGGCCGGTGCCGGCATAGACCACCTTCCCGCTGGCACTGGCGAGCACGGGCTGCCCGGCCTTGCCCGCGATATCGATGCCTTTCAGGTTGGCAGTGTCGGAAAATCCCGTGACGAGCTTGCCCTTGGCGGGCCACACCCAGTCGACCTTCTCGTCGTCGCCCTCGGCCACCGACGATGTGCCCGATCTGGGCTCGGCCTTCGACTCGAGCTTCGGCTCCGCCCGCGCAACAACGGTGGGCGCGCTTGCCGCTTCCGTGCCGGCACCCGCCGGCGTGGCCACCGTCGCAACATTCGCGCCGGCCCCCGGTGCTGCGGTGACGGGCGCCGCAGCGGCGGGAGAAGCTGCCGCGACCGGACCTGCAGCCGTCGGACCAGCCGGTGACGCCGGGGCCGGTGCGGCCACGGGCGGCGGGAGGTTTGCTCGCTGCTGCATTTCGCGCAGCGCGTGCTCCGAATAGGGTTCCTTGATGGCCTTGGGCTGCGATTTGTAATTCTCGGAGTTGCGGTTGGCAATCACGTGGGGTGCAGGTTTGGCATCACCGCCGGAGGGTACCGGCACGGGCGCCACCGTCGGGCTTGCGGTGCCCGCCACCGAGGGCACCACCGCCGGCACTGCCCGCAAGGGTGAGGTCACCACGCCCGCTCCTGCGCTGGCGTCCCCGGGCGCACTGAGGCGCAGCACCTGGCCCACGCGGATCACGTTGACGTTTTCGATGCTGTTCCACTGCGCGAGCTCGCGGTAATCGAGTCCGTGCTCGAGGGCGATGACGTTCAGGGTGTCACCGCGCTTGACGGTATAGGTTTGCGCAACCGGCTCGGGCTCGCTGCCTTCGACAGCCGGGCTGGTCGCAATGCCGGGTTTTGCTGCCACCCCCGGCGGCAATGCCCCCGGTCGCGTCCACCGATCTTCCACGGGTGCGGGTGTTCGCGCCGCGCACGCCCCGAGCAATAGCGCGACCACGCCGGCAGCGAACCATGGGCGGGCGTCACCTACGCCGGCAAGGACGCGCCGCGCGCCCGCGAGCGTCGGGCGATGCGCAGGGGCCTTCGATCCGGTCGGAGTTGCTTTCAATGATGACGATTCGGGAGGGTTGGGATGCGTTGCCACGCGATCCGGCAGCCAACCCACTCCGAAAGCGTCTACGCGAGACCGTGCAGCAACGGTACGAATCTTACCGCATCGTAAGTCTGTTCACGGTAGCCATTTTCTTTCGCCGTGACGACCGTGAGACGCTGAACGCCATCGCCGCCCTCGCCGTGTTGCGCGAGCGGCAACACCATGCGCCCACCGGCCTTGAGGTAGCGCAGCAGCGCGGTCGGAATCACCGCCGTGCCGGCCGTCACCATGATCGCATCGACTTCGAGATCTTCCCCGAGATCGGAGGAGCCATCGCCGTGCTTCAGCCGGACATTCTTGAGCTTGAGCGACTGCAGGTTGCGCCGCGCCTTGGCCACGAGGCTGCCGATGCGCTCGACGGAATAGACCTCGGCGGCGAGTTGCGCGAGCACCGCCGTCTGATAGCCGCAGCCGGTGCCGATCTCGAGCACCTTGCCGAGTTTGCCGCCGCTTCGCGCGAGCTCGGTCATGCGCGCGACCACCCAGGGCTGGGAAATGGTCTGGCCCTGTCCGATCGGCAGCGCACTATCCTCGTAGGCACGAATGGCCAGCGCTTCATCGACAAAGATGTGGCGCGGCACCGCATTGATCGCCGACAGGACCACCTCGTCGCGAATACCCTGCTCGCGCAATCGGTCCACCATGCGGGCACGCGTGCGCGCCGAGGTCATGCCGATCCCGGACATCTTTTCGCCGAGCGTCCCCATCGCCCGTTCCCCTTGTCGTTATCCCGCTGCGGCCGCAGGAGCCCGGCGCCGCCGCGCACGCCGCGCGATCATGTTTCGAGCCATTGCCCGACCAGCGGCATCTGGTCGCGATTGGTAAGGTCGATCTGCAGCGGCGTAACGGAAGCGTACCCTTCTTCGACCGCGAGAAAATCCGTGCCTTCTCCGGCGTCGGCCGCCGCGCCCGCCGCGCCAACCCAATATACCGTGTCGCCACGCGGACTCGTGGCGCGAATGACATTCTCCGCCTTGTGCCGGCGGCCGAGCCGGGTGATGCGATAGCCGCGCCATTCCGAGAGCGGGACATCGGGAATGTTCACGTTGAGGAGCCAGGCCGGCGCCGGCGTACGGGCGTGACGGTGCATGAGGTCGAGTGCCACATGCGCCGCCGTTTCGAAGTGCGCTCCAGTCTTGGAGGCGAGCGAAATTGCGATCGACGGAATGCCGAGCAGGAAGCCCTCGGTGGCCGCCGCGACGGTGCCCGAGTAGATCGTGTCGTCGCCCATGTTGGCGCCCAGATTGATGCCGGAAATCACCATGTCGGGCAATTCCTGCAGCAGTCCGGTCACCGCCAGATGCACGCAGTCGGTCGGCGTGCCGTTCACGAACAGGAACCCATTGGGTGCGCGCCGCACCGTGAGCGGACGATCGAGCGTGAGCGAATTCGACGCGCCGCTGCGATCACGCTCGGGCGCCACCACGGTGATGTCCGCCGCCGGCCCGAGCGCTGCAGCGAGCGCTTCCAGGCCGGGCGCGAAATAACCGTCGTCGTTGGAAAGGAGGATTCGCATCGTGCGAGTGGGCCGGATGGCAGCCAACGGCGATCACTTGCGATTATAGACGCAGGGCGGCGTCCGCCCCGCGCCGCACGCGCCGTCAGGGACGCCTTTGATCATGCGGGTCGCCACGGCGCGACTTTGAGTCGTGCACGCAATCGATTATCCTTTCCTGCCATTCCCGGCAAGCAACGCATCTTCCCATGTCCACCGTACACCCTGGTGCCGCGGCGATCGCACTGGCCGGTCACGCCCGCCTCGCTCCGGCGATGCGGCTAGCCGAGCTCTTCGCCGAGGATGCACAACGTTTTGCGCGCCTTTCCTTCCGGTGGGACGGCTGGCTCGTGGACGTTTCCAAGGAGCGGTTGCGCGCCGACACGCTGGCACTCATCGTGGCGCACGCCCGCGAAATCGGTCTCCCGCACTGGATTGCCGGCCTTTTTGCCGGTGAAAAAGTCAATCTTACCGAGCACCGCGCTGCGCTGCACACGGCCTTGCGCCAGACCGGAGACGCGCCGGTGCGCGTCGACGGCCGCGATGTCATTCCCGACGTGCGGGCCACGCAGGCGCGGATGAAGGCGATGGCGGACGCGATGCACAGCGGCTCGCGCCGTGGCGCTACCGGGGCGCCGCTGCGCCATGTCGTGAACATCGGCATAGGTGGCTCCGACCTGGGCCCGTTACTGGTGTGCGACGCGCTGGGATTTCCCGCGACCCCGCCGGGAATCAGCGTCGATTTCGTATCCAATGTCGATCCGGAGCATCTGGCGCGGGTGCTCGCCAGGCGCGATCCCGCGAGCACGCTTTTCATCGTCACCTCCAAGACGTTCACCACCCAGGAGACGCTTGCCAATGCGGCGTCGGCGAAGGCCTGGCTTGCCGCCGGGCTGGGAGCCGAAGCCGGTCTCGGGGATCATTTTGTCGCCGTGACCAGCAACACGGCCGGAGCGCAAGCATTCGGCATCGCGAGTGCGAATGTCTTTCCGCTGCCGGATTGGGTCGGTGGCCGCTATTCGCTATGGTCAGCGGTTGGGCTCGCGATTGCTTTGCGCTTGGGATGGGACACCTTTGCCGACTTGCTCGCCGGCGCGGCCAGCGCCGACGCGCATTTTCGCACCGCGCCGCTGGAAGAGAACCTGCCGGTGGTGCTGGGCGCGGTGGGCTGGTGGAACGCGCGTCACCTTAACCGGCCTGATCGGATCGTGGTGCCGTACGCGCAAGCTTTGGCGCGGTTGCCGGCATACCTCCAGCAACTCGTGCTCGAAAGCAACGGCAAGCGGGTGACGCGCGACGGGCATCCGGTGGACGGCGGCACCTCGCCCGCGCTGTGGGGCGAGCCCGGCACCAACGGCCAGCACGCCTTCTTTCAGTGGCTGCACCAGGGCACGCGCGAAGCGCCGGTTGAATTCATCGTGCCCCTTCGCGCGAGCCATCCTTTGGGCCAGCAGCAAACGCTGCTGGTAGGCAACGCCATCGCCCAGGCGCAGGCACTGCTGGTGGGCCGCAACGCGACCGATATCGCCACCGAGCTTGCCCACGCCGACATCGCCTCGCCTGATCTCGACGCGGCGATCGCCGCGCGCATTTGCCCCGGCAACCGCGCCTCGACCATGATCCTGTTGCCGAAGCTCGATGCCCATCGACTGGGTCAGTTGCTCGCCCTGTACGAGCACCGCACTTTTGTCGAAGCCATTCTGTTCGGCATCAATCCCTTCGATCAATTCGGGGTAGAGCTGGGCAAGACGCTGGCCAAACCGCTGATCGCTGCCCTCGCGGACGGGGAAGCAATGCCCCAAGGCACCGACGCATCGACGTCGGGGCTCATTGCCTACGCGCGGACGATGATCGGCTGACGCCCACGCTCGGATCGCACGCCCGCGATGCATGAAAGGCTGTTGAAAAACGTAGCGAGGACGGTTGTATGCAAGGCGCCCGGAGCGCAGGACCGGAGTGTACTTACAGGTACATGAGGATTCCGGGCACCGCGCAACGCGGCAGACGACCCGCCGCAGTAGTTTTTCAACAGCCTGCTAACGGCGGGCGTCGTGCGCCACGCGCAGCGCCTGCGCCAGATTCCACACGGCGGCGGCGTAGAGACGGCTGCGGTTGTAGCGAGTGATCACGTAGAAGTTGTGGGCGGCGATCCAGTAACTTGCGCCATTGTCGGCGGGCGTCTCTTCGAGCAGGAGCAACCCCACCGGATCCGGCGCGAGATTCGACGCTTCCGAGACGAGCGTTACGCCATCGCTCATCCATGCGGCGAGGGCGCGCCGCTCGCTGAGGCCGCCGTCCAGCCGGCGCAGTACCACGTCGCGCGCATCGGCGGCGATGACGGCCGGCAACAGCACCGGCTGCCCCCACTGCCAGTCGTGGCGCGCAAGATAATTGGCCACGCTGCCGATTACGTCATCGGCGCTGTTCCAGAGGTCGACGCGGCCATCGTTGTCGAAATCCACCGCGAAATTGCGATAGCTGCCCGGCATGAATTGCGGCAGTCCGATGGCGCCGGCAAAGGAGCCCTTCGGCGCCAGCGGGGACACGCCAAGATCGCGGGTGAGCAAGAGGAACTGCTTCAACTCTCCGCGGAAAAAGGTCGCCCGGCGCGGATAGTCGAAGGCAAGGGTGCAAAGGGCATCGAGCACCCGGTGGCGTCCGGTGTTGCGGCCGTAGAACGTCTCCACACCCACGATCGCAACGACGATTTCCGGTGGAACGCCGTACTCGCGCTCCGCCCGGTCGAGTGTTGCTGCGTGCTCGTTCCAGAACGACACCCCGGCGTCGATGCGCGCCGGGCTCAGGAATTGCGGTGCGTATTCGAACCATTTGGGCGGCTCGAGCAATGGCCGCTGCATGGCGCTTACGATTTGCGGCTGAAACCGCGCAGCCGCCAGGGCGACCCGCAGCGTCGCACCGTCGAAGCCATGGTCGGTGACCATTTCGTCGATGAAGGCGCGCACGTCGGCGCGGTCGGCATAGCCGGCAGACGCCACCAGCGCGACCTTG
>JBDUCE010000162.1:0-5826 GCA_040003635.1 Betaproteobacteria bacterium | reverse complement strand
ATTTCGACTGCTTGACGATGATCTCGTCCCACAGCTTCTCCCACTTGGCCGATTCGTCGAGCACGATGGCCGGGTCGATGAATTTGAGCGGCAGCTTCTGGGCAGGATTGTCGAGCTTGCGATTCGCCGGGACGTAATTCCCTTTTTCCAGGATGCGCTGGCCTTCTTCGGACAGCATGAAGTCGTAGAACAGCACCGCGGCATGCGGATGAGGGGGCTTGGCCGACAGCCCCATGCCATTGGGCCGGACAAAGGCGGGCGCGATGGCGTACCAGTCGATCGGCGCGCCCTTTTGCTTCAGGCGCTCCGCATTGTGGTTGTACACCGTCAGTGCGAACGGCACTTCGCCGCCGGACACGAGCCCCGCCAGCAGTGTGTGTCCCTTGCGCACTGAAATGCCATTGGCGGCGACAATGTCGCGAAAGAGCTTCAATCCTTTCTCCTCCCCCAGGTCTTTCACCACTGCGCCGAACCAGTCCACATCCTCCGCCTCGATCCCCAACCGGCCTTTCCACCGCGGGTTAAGGAGATCCTGATACGACTTGGGCAGCTCTTCCTTCTTTACGAGGTTCGTGTTGTAGGCCTGCACGAACATGTTGAGGCGCGTTCCCACCCACGCCTTGTGCGGACGGATGGCAGCAGGAATGAGATTCGCGTCATGAGGAGACGATGCCGGGGTCAGGAGCTTTTCGCGGTACAACGCCTCGAGCTCCGGTCCGTTGGTTTCGACCACATCGAAATCGAATCGGTTGGCGCGAGCCTCGGTCACGATCCGCTGCACCACCTTTTCCGAGCTTGCCCGCCAGTATTTGACTTTCACGCCGTACTTCTTTTCGAACGCGGCGGCGAGATTCTGGATGTCATCCACCACGAGGGAGGTATAGACGTTGAGCTCGCCTTCCTTGCGAACCCCCTCGGTGAGACGCACTTCGCGCGCGGGATTCTGCATGGCCGCAAGCGCGGCCACGTCGACCGGCTGGGCGACGGCAAGCGTGCCCCACGCCAGCGAGCAACAGCCGAGGGAGGCGAACAATCGATGCAAGAACGGCTTCGTGGACATGCGTGCTCCGAAAAAATGAGACGAGGATGTGATGCTGGTGCGCATCGGCCGCGGCGGAATGGCCGCAGCCTCCACGGCAGGCAGTGCTCATTCTAGACGCCAAAATCAGCGAAGGATATCGAGTGGAACCATGTTCCGCCATAGGGAACGACCATCGCAGGCGCTGCGCGGCAGCATCGGCATCGGTGATATCCCAATGCAGGACGCGCGCGGCACATCGACCGGACGTGAATGCATTGACACCGGAAGGGTGCGAATGTTCGAATCGCGTTCCACACCTCCAGCACGCGCGTCACCGTGCGCGCCAGCGAGCCCCGGGCCATGCCAGATACGCTTCAAGCCGAAGAGACCGCCCTCGTTCTGTTCGATTTCCTGAACGGCCACGTCAAGAACGACGATACCGCCCGTGCGCGCTACGCTCCGGTCATTGCCAACGCCGTGCGGCTTCTCGACTGCGCACGACGAGGCGGGATGATGATCGCCTATGCCAATGCCGCGCATCGTCCCGACAACGCCACCAGCGCGAAGACACTACGCGACACCGACAACCGGCTGCGCCCGATCCCGCCGGGGCCCGCCGTGCGCTTCGAACCCGCCATCAGTGGCGGCACCTGGGAAGCACAGGTAATCGACGAGCTCGCGCCACTACCCGCGGATTACATCATTCCCAAATATCGCTGGAGCGCGTTTTATCAAACCTGTCTCGATCTCGCCCTGCGATCACGGCAGGTGGGCACGATTGTGCTCTGCGGCGGGTCCACCGACGTCGGAATCGCCAGCACCGCGTTCGCCGCGCGCGACATGGATTACCACATCATCATCGCCAGCGATGCGTGCACTTCGCCCGAGCAGGACAATCACCGCCAATTCATGCAGCGCGTCTTTCCACGCATGGCGCGCGTTCGCACCGTTGCGCAGATCGAGTCGATGCTGAGTCGGGCGCAGTCGGACTAGCGATGCGCGGTGCACGTCCCGACCCGTCTTCGCGCGGTGTAGGACAAGGCTGCCGGCGTGTCGGCGATGTCCGACATCTTCGCGCGATACGCTCCCACCGCGCAGCCACGCCGTTGCACCCTATTGCGTTCGCCGTCCGCCGACAATGCACGCAAAACGCGTGATGTAAAGGCAATACGCCAATAGGAAAAATTTCCATGCCGTCGGAAAAATTGTTCGGCCATGGTTCGCTGGCGCTGTTCCCGAGCCACTCGCGCGGGTGGCATGTCGCTTGCGCCTCCTTCAGTGCGGAATCGCACTCATGGAGGATGGCATGGCAGCATCGCAAGCACGGTCATGTATCGCACAATGCATGTCGTTACGAGATGATTCGTCGCCGCGCGCATCCGTCGCGGGCGCTCGCCGTCCTACACGCAATCCGGGTGCGCTCGCCACCCTCGCATGTGCAGCCGTACTGGCGATGGCGATGTCCACGGCCCACGCGGCGGATGATCCTTCGCAGAAATATCGCGCGCTCGCTCCGGGCTTGCAATGGTCGAACAGCACCATGACCTGGCGGTACGCGCCTGAAGGACAAGCGACGTGGGCGCAGACTGCGCAGATGGTCACGCTGATTCAGTCGGCGATGGACATGTGGTCGTCGCAATGCGGAGTGCGGTTCGCATTTCTCGGCACGACTGCGAGCCAGGCGACGGTGCAGGACGGCGCGAGCATCATCGGCTGGTTGCCGATGATGAACTCGGGGGCCAATACCAACTGGTACATGCGCGATGGTGCGATGGTCGAGGCCGACATCCAGTTGAATGTGGGCGCCAACGGCAGCCCCGCAGCGGCGTTTCCGCTCCTGCTGCATGAGCTCGGGCACGCGATTGGGCTCGACCATTCGGAAGTGCGCACTGCCGTGATGGCGGGCCCACCGGCCGCTCCGGCGTACTCGTATGCGACGACGTTGCAGCCCGACGACATCGCAGGTTGCCAGGCACTGTACGGCAAGCCCGACGGAGCTCCGCCGACGCAGCAGATCGCCGCCGCGTCGCGTGCCGCTGCCCCCGATGCCACCGCCCTCGAGTATTACCACGCCGGTCTCGATCACTATTTCATGTCGGCCAATCCCCTCGAGCAAGCGGCGTTGGCCGGTGGCGGCCCGGATGGCGGCTGGCGCGCTACCGGGATGAGCTTTCCGGTGTGGAAGGCTGCGAATCCCGGCTTGCAGCCCATGTGCCGTTTCTACGGCGACGAGCGCATCGACCCGGCGACGGGCAAGCGGATCGGGCCGGATTCGCACTTCTACACGGCCAATCCGTCGGAGTGCGACCTGGTGGCCAAGCGCTGGCCGGTGTGGATGCTCGAAGGCACCGCATTCTATGCAGCCCTTCCGGGGGCAGGCGGCGCTTGTGCCGGCGGCATGCAGCCGGTTTACCGCTATTTTCGTCCGCAGGGCGATCCGAACCATCGTTATGTGACGACGGATGCCGGCAGACGCGAGATGGCAGCGCGCGGCTGGACGCCCGAAGGCGTGACCTGGTGCTCCGGAGCGCAATGACGTAGAACGAACGTTCGACGTGTCGTACAATCGGGGCACCCGGTCAGAAGGGATCGCCCCGTACCATGCTGCCTGTCACGCTCGACGGCACCGAATCAACGCCGGACTATCTTCGCGCGCTCAACGTCGCGCAACGGCTGGCCGTGGAGCACGGGCTCGGCAGTGCCCGGGCGGTGCCGGGCCCGCTGCTCATCATCGCCGGCGCCGGCTCGGGCAAGACCAACACTTTGGCGCATCGGGTTGCCCATCTCCTGGTCTGCGGCGCCGATCCGCAACGGCTGCTGCTGCTCACATTTTCCCGCCGGGCGGCAGCCGAGATGGAACGCCGCGCGGGGCGATTGCTGCAGCAGGTCCTGACGCGGCGTGCGCTCGCGCCGCCGGGGTTGCCATGGTCCGGTACCTTCCACGCGATCGCCGCCCGCCTGTTGCGCGAATATGCGCCGCGCATCGGCCTCGATCCGCAGTTCACGATCAGCGACCGCGGCGATTCGGAAGACCTGCTGGCATTGGCAAGGCATGAGGCGGGGTTGAGCGCGACGCCCCAGCGCTTCCCGGCCAAAGCCACTTGTCTCGCGATCTATTCGCGAGCGGTAAACAGCGAATCACCGCTTTCGGACGTGTTGGCGCGCACCTTCACGTGGTGCGTACCCTGGGAAGCGCAACTGCGCACCCTCTTCGCCGCGTACGTGGCGGCGAAGCAGGCGCAGAACGTCCTCGACTTCGACGATCTTCTGCTCTATTGGGCGCACATGATGGAAGAGGTGGCGATTGCGGCCGAGATCGGGGATCGGTTCGACCACGTCCTGGTCGATGAGTACCAGGACACCAACCGGTTGCAAGCCTCGATCCTGCTGAAGATGAAGCCGGCCGGGCAGGGCTTGACCGTGGTCGGCGACGACGCGCAGGCGATCTATTCCTTCCGCGCCGCAACGGTGCGCAACATCCTCGAGTTTCCGCAGCAGTTCACGCCACCGGCCGAGGTTGTCACGCTGGAGCGCAACTATCGTTCGACGCAACCGATCCTGGCAGCTTCCAATGCCGTGATCGGGCTCGCGCGCGAGCGATTCACCAAGAATCTGTGGAGCGAGCGGGTTTCGCCGCACAAGCCGGAGCTCGTCAGCGTGCGCGACGAAGCGCACCAGGCGCAGTGCGTCGCCGAAAGGGTATTGGCCTATCGTGAAACGGGCATCGCGCTCCAATCGCAGGCGGTGTTGTTTCGCAGCGGCGGACACAGCGCGCAACTCGAGCTCGAGCTCGCTCGCCGGCGCATACCGTTCGTGAAGTACGGCGGCCTCAAATTCCTCGAAGCGGCGCACGTGAAGGATGTGCTGTGCATCCTGCGCTGGGCCGACAATCCACGCGGCAGGATTGCCGGCTTTCGCGCGACCCAGCTCGTGCCGGGCATCGGACCGGCAAGTGCAGGCCGTTTGCTGGACGCCGTCGCCGAGGCTGCCGACCCGGTGGCCACCCTGCGGGCATTTGCACCGACTGTTGCGACGGGTGATGCGTGGCGCACCTTCACGGCGCTGATCGGATCGCTGCGCAGCCCCGCGGCGGGCTGGCCCGCTGCACTCGGGCAGGTCACGCAATGGTACGCGCCGCATCTCGAGCGTCTTCACGAAGATGCGCGGGTGCGAATGAGTGATCTGGTGCAGCTCCAGGCCATCGCTGCAACGTACCCTTCACGGGAGCGCTTCCTCACCGACGTCACGCTCGATCCGCCGGCGGCAACGAGTGACGAAGCGGGCGTGCCGGGACGCGACGACGATTACCTCATCCTTTCGACCATCCATTCCGCCAAGGGACAGGAATGGAAAACGGTTCACGTGCTCAACGTGGTGGACGGCTGCATCCCGTCCGACATGGCGACCGGGACGACCGAGGAGATCGAGGAGGAGCGGCGCCTCTTGTATGTGGCCATGACTCGCGCCAGGGATCACCTGCATCTCATGGTCCCGCAACGCTTTCATGTGCACCAGCAAGCGGCATCCGGGGATCGCCACGTCTATGCCTCGCGCAGCCGGTTCCTCCCGGAGGCGATCGTGCCCTTCTTCGAGCCTACCGCGTGGCCGGTGGTCGCGGCCGCGGACATGAGCACTCGCGTGGTGCGCGAAAATCCCCCGCCGATCGATATCGGCGCGCGGCTCCGCTCAGCATGGCGTTGACCGAAAGGAGCCAGGAGCAACTGGCGCGCGACTTGGGCGGATGCTGACCTAGTGTCCTGTCCCGCAAAACGGCTCGATAGTTCGCGCTCAGTTGACAACAATGA
>JBDUCE010000161.1:0-5829 GCA_040003635.1 Betaproteobacteria bacterium | reverse complement strand
TTGGGATCCCAGCGGCGCGGAATGAGCTCGTCGATGCGGGCGACGATGCCGCGTCCGTCCCGCAGCAGGTAGAACATGACCACGGGCACGAGCGCGAGATTGACAATGACGCCGAGCAGCACCCGGCCGCCCGTTTTGACGCTGGCGAGAACCCTGAGGCCCATCTCGCCCGCCTGCTGCGCGTTGTCCGCGATCAATCCGCGCAAGGTGGCGATGTCGAGCGCGAGCGTAAGGCCAAGGCTTTTCTCGAGCCACGGCGCCACCCTCGCGGCATAAACGTCCACGAGCAGGGGCAGGCGTTCCAGCAACATCGAAAGCTCGGCCTGCACCAGGGGCAGAACGACCACCAGGAAGCCCAGCACCAATCCCACCATCAGCACCACCGCCAGCAGCGTGCCGAGGCTGCGCGGAATGCCTGCGCGGGCGCAACGGTTGACGACCGGCGTTCCGAGGTAGGCGAGGATGGTGCCGATCAGGAATGGCGTGAGTGCCGGCCCCAGCCAGTGCAGTGCCGCCGCGCTCACTACCAGCGCGCCTGCGATCCAGATGTACTGGCGCGGCGCGAGATGCCCCGCCGGCGCGGGGTCGGCGATCGGCGCCGCCGAAGCAGCCGGAATCTCTCCCATCACCGGCCCGGCCGCGGGACGGGCCAGCGGCGCTTCGGGTCCGGCGCTCAAAGGTCGGGGGTTGTCCATATCCGGTAAAGCCAATGCCTGGGTGCCGCACTTTAACGCGTCCGTCAGCACCAGTCGTTCCTTTTCCCGCAGTCGTTGCCAGGCCCGGGGCTTCGAGACGGGGCGCACTTTTGACATCAAGACATCAAATGATATATGCTTTGATGCATGCGCACTACTCTGACTCTCGACAAGGACGTGGCGGCCGTCATCGAGCGCCTGCGCAAAGCCAAGCGCCAGAGTTTGAAGGCGATCGTCAACGAAGCACTCCGGGAAGGGCTCAAGCACACCGCCGCACCCCCGCGTCATCGACGGCCATTTCGTACGGACTCGGTCGATCTGGGGCGCTGTTTCCTCGGCAACGTAGACAACGTGGCCGAAGTGCTGGCGGTGGTCGAGGGCGAATCGTTTAAATGATTCTGCTCGATTCCAACCTGCTCATCTACGCCCATATCAGTTCTTTCCCACAGCACACGAGGGCGCGCACCTGGCTTGATGGGCAATTGAGCGGTGGCGGGCCAGTCGGCCTGCCATGGGCGACTATTCTGGCCTTTCTGCGCATCGTGACCAATCCGCGCATATTCGAGCGTCCCGAATCCGCGGCACACGCGTGGCAGCAGGTGACCACCTGGCTGGACGTTGAGGCGGTCTGGATTCCCGAGCCCGCTGAGCGGCATCGCGACGTGTTAGGGTCGCTCATCACCAGGCATGGCATTCAGGCAAATCTCATCCCCGACGCGCACTTGGCAGCATTGGCGATCGAGCATGGCCTGGTGTTGTGCTCAACCGACGGCGATTTTGCCCGCTTTCCCGAGCTACGCTGGCAAAACCCGCTTCAACAATAGTCTGCGATGTCTCTTACTCCCTTCGATTCCACTTCTGCAACGCCCGGCCCCCTTTCCTACCGCGATGCCGGTGTTGACATCGACGCCGGCGATGCGCTGGTCGAGCGCATCAAGCCTTTGGCGAAACGCACGATGCGCCCTGAAGTGCTCGCCGGCATCGGTGGATTCGGCGCGCTGGTCGAAATCGGCAAGCGGTTTCGCGAGCCCGTGCTGGTGGCCGGAACGGATGGCGTAGGCACCAAGCTCATGCTCGCTTTCGAGATGGGGCGCCACGACACGATCGGCATCGATCTCGTGGCGATGAGCGTCAACGACATTCTGGTACAGGGTGCCGAGCCGCTCTTCTTCCTCGATTATTTTGCGTGCGGCAAGCTCGACGTTGCCGTTGCGGCCGACGTGATCGCGGGTATCGCGCACGGATGCGAACAGGCAGGTTGCGCGCTTATCGGCGGCGAGACCGCGGAGATGCCGGGCATGTACCGGATCGGCGAGTACGACCTTGCGGGGTTCGCGGTGGGCGTGGTCGAAAAGAGCGCGGTCATCAATGGCCACGGCATCGCGCCCGGCGATGTGGTGCTCGGGCTCGCCTCCTCGGGTCCGCATTCGAATGGCTTTTCGCTGATCCGCCGCATCGTAAGCACCGTGGCGGCGGACTTGCGTGCGCCATTCGGTGCCGGCACGCTCGGCGACGCGTTGCTCATGCCCACCCGCATTTACGTGAAGCCGCTGCTCGCGCTGCTGCGGGCATTGCCGGTCAAGGGCATGGCGCATATCACGGGCGGTGGACTCACCGAGAACGTGCCCCGGGTATTGCCCCCCGCGACCCAGGCGCGGCTGGAAAGCGCGCGGTGGCCGCGCCCGCCCATATTCGACTGGCTGCAAAGCAACGGGCGTGTTGTCGACGCCGAGATGCATCGCGTATTCAATTGCGGCATCGGCATGGTGATCGTGGTCGCACCCGAGCACGCCGAGGAGGCCCAGCGTCTCCTCGCGGGCGCCGGAGAAACGGTCTATCCCATTGGTCGCATCGAGGCACGACCCACGGACGCACCGGCGACATTGATTGTCTAGCGCAAGCAATCTCGCCCAGTCCACGAGAACGCGCCACTCATGAAGGCGATTCCGCGCATCGCGGTGCTGATCTCCGGCCGCGGCTCCAACCTCGGCGCCTTGCTCGCGGCGGAGCGCGCGGGGTGCCTCGGCGGGATGATTGCGCTGGTCATCAGCAATCGCGCCGACGCCGGCGGACTCGAACTCGCTCGCGCCCACGGCGTGGCGAGTACAGTGATCGATCACCGGGGGCTCGATCGGCGAAGCTTCGAGGCCGCGCTTGACGCCGCATTGGCCGACGCCGCGTGCGACCTGGTGGTGCTGGCGGGTTTCATGCGCGTCCTCACTGCCGAATTCGTGCAGCGCTACGCCGGCCGGATGATCAATGTCCATCCTTCATTGCTGCCCGCGTTCAGCGGGCTCGATACCCATCGTCGCGCGCTGGCCGAGGGTGTGCGCATTCACGGCTGCACCATTCATTTCGTGACACCGGAACTGGATCACGGCCCGATCATTGCGCAAGGCGCATTGGCGGTTTTACCCAGCGATGACGCGCAAAGCTTGAGCGCGCGTGTTCTGGCCATCGAACACCGCCTGCTGCCGGCGGCAACCCGCGCCTTTTGCGAGGGACGCCTCGTCATCGCCGGACAGGCCGTGCGCGTTCAAGGCGAGGTGCCGGGCATTACTTCACCCGAAGTGCCGGCCCTGCCGTAGTTCGCGGCGCCGGGTAACCGGCGGAACGCATCTTCGGCTGCGCCATCGAATGCCCATGCCTCCTGCCTACTCCGAGTCCCTGCCGGGCCCTGCCCTTGCTCTTTCGCGCGTGAGCCCGGCGGCGCGCGGCCGCTTGTGGGGGTGGCGACCCCGACGTGCGTTCGCCGTCGCCTTCGCCGTATCGGTGATGATGCATCTCGCCTTCTCCTTCTGGCCGGCGGACCTGCCGCAGACACTGGAAACGCAACCTCTGCTGGCGACGATCACCGAATTGCCGCCGCCACCGCCCCTGGTGGCCACGCCGCCGAAGCCCAAACCCAAGCGAATCGCCCGTCGTGCCGTTCCCCGGCCGCCCCCGGTGATTGCCCCGGAGCCCGCGCCCGCCGAGGAGCTCCCCGCCACGGCAGCGGCGCCAGCGCCCGAGGCCCCGCGCGGCGACGCGCCCCCCGAGCTGCCCACCGCCCCACCCGCACCCGTGGTGGCCGAGGAAACATTAGCGCCGGAGCCGTTGCCGGAGCTGCCGACCAAAAGCCTGCCACCGCGCGTGGACCTCGTTTACCGGGTCTTTTTCGGAACCCAGGGCTTTTACATCGGCAGTGCCACCTACCGCTTCGAGCACAGCGGCAACCGCTATGGCATCGCGACCGTGGGTGAAGCCCGCGGCCTCGCCGCACTGATCCTGCGCGGTCAAGGCAAGGTCGAAAGCCGGGGTGTGATCACGGCCGCCGGCCTGCAGCCCGACCAATTTGCGCTGGAGCGCGGCAAGGGACGCAAGCGCGAGGTGGCGCAGTTCGACTGGGAGACGGGCATCGTCGCGCTCGACGAGGACAAGACCGCGACACTCGATCTCCCGACCTATGATCCACTCTCCTTCCTGTGGCAATTCTATTTTTTGCCGCCCACCACGGACGAGCAGACCTTCTCCATCGCCACCACCAAACGCGTGACGCGCTACACGTTTCGCCGCGAGGGCACCGAACCCATCGCGCTGTCCACCGGCGTGGTTGAGACCGAGCGCTGGCACCGGCGCAGCGAAGATGGCAAGACCGATGCATTTGTATGGCTGGCGCCGACCATGCACTATGTCGCGGTGAAACTGCGCTTTGCCAATACTGACCGCGGGACTGTGGAAGCGCTGCTCGACGCCATTCACGTCGACGAAGCGGTCTCGTTGCAGTGACGCCCCGGCCCAACCAGATCGCCGGATTGAGCGCGGCTATCGGCGCGCTGCATCGCCTCGATGCGCCGGCCGATTCGATGCTGCATCACTTCTTCCGCGCGCACCCCGCGATGGGGCAGCACGACCGTGCGTTCATCGCCGAGGGCGTCTTCGCCTGGCTGCGCCGTCGTCGCTCCCTCGAATTCCTCGCCGGCACCACGTCGCCCGCCCGGCTCGCACTCGCCGTGCTCGTGCGCGAGCTGTCGTCGAGCATCCGCGAGTTGCAGGAGTCATTGAAGCGCGATGACATCGAGTGGTTGCGCGGCTTCAAGGCGCGCGCCGCGACGCCGCTCGAGCCCGCCGTGGCCGCGGATCTGCCCGATTGGCTGTGGGAGCGCCTGGGTGAAGCCTATGGCGAAGAGGAGCGCGCGGCGCTTGCCCGCGCACTCGCGACGCCTGCGCCGCTCGATTTGCGCACCAATCCCCTGAAGACCACGCGCGAGGCGGCGCGAGCCGGATTGGCGGCCTCTGGATTCGACGCCGTGCCCACGCCGTACAGTCCGCTGGGCCTGCGTCTTGCGGGAAGGCCCGCGCTCAATCGGCATCCGCTTTTCGTGGACGGATCGATCGAGGTACAGGACGAAGGCAGCCAGCTCGTCGGATGGCTGGTCGCGCCGCGGCGTACCGAGATGATTGCGGATTTCTGCGCCGGCGCCGGCGGCAAGACCCTGCTGCTCGGCGCGATGATGCGATCGCAAGGCCGCCTGTATGCGTTCGACGTCTCGGAAAAACGTCTCGCGAAATTGAAGCCGCGATTGGCCCGCTCGGGACTGTCGAACGTTTATCCGCAATTGCTGGAGAATGAGCGCGACGTGCGGGTGAAGCGTCTTGCCGGCAAGCTCGACCGGGTGCTGGTCGATGCGCCATGTACAGGGTTTGGCACGCTGCGGCGCAATCCGGATCTCAAATGGCGCCAGACCCAGGCCGGGCTCGCGGAGCTCACCGCCAAGCAGTCATCCATCCTTGCTGCCGCAGCGACCCTCGTCAAGCCGGGCGGACGATTGGTGTATGCAACCTGCAGCATCCTGCCCGAGGAAAACGAGGCGATCGTCGCCACCTTTGTCGCCGCACATCCTGCGTTTGCCATGGTGCCGGTGGCCCCGGAGCTCGCACGCGCGGGAATCGCACTCGACACCGGTGACACCCTCAAGGTCCTGCCTCACCGGCATGGCTGCGACGGCTTCTTCGCTGCCGTGCTCGAGCGCCGCGCGGCGAGCGCTGGGTGATCTTGGGCAGGAAATTCGGATACCGTCATTCCCGCGCAGGCGTGAATCCAGTGTCTTTTTTTTGGAGCAAAAATGATGCGGCCAAACGACGCTGGACGCCC
>JBDUCE010000160.1:0-5852 GCA_040003635.1 Betaproteobacteria bacterium | reverse complement strand
ACGCGTGCTGGCCGCCGGCACCGCCGAAGCAGCACAGCGTGTATTCGGTGACGTCATAGCCGCGCTGCACGGAAATCTTCTTGATCGCGTTGGCCATGTTCTCGACCGCAATCTTCAGGAATCCGTCGGCCACTTCCTCGGGCATGCGCGCGGTGCCGGTTCGGGCACCGATCCTTGCGGCGAGCGCGCTGAATTTTTCGCGCACCACCACGGCGTCCAGCGGCTCATCCCCATGTGGCCCGAAGACCGCCGGGAACAGCGCAGGATCGAGCTTGCCGACCATCACGTTGCAATCGGTCACCGCCAGCGGACCGTTGCGGCGATAGGAGGCCGGGCCCGGATTGGCGCCGGCGGAGGCCGGGCCCACCCGAAACCGCGCGCCATCGAACGTGCACAGCGATCCGCCGCCGGCGGCCACGGTGTGGATGCGCATCATCGGCGCGCGCAACCTCACGCCGGCTACTTCGGTCACGAATGCGCGCTCGTATTCGCCGGCATAGTGGGTGACGTCGGTGGAGGTGCCACCCATGTCGAAGCCGATGATCTTGTCGAAACCGGCAAGGCGCGAGACCTCCACCGCCCCGACGATGCCACCGGCCGGGCCGGACAGAATCGCATCCTTGCCCTGGAACCGGTGCGCGTCGGTCAAGCCGCCGGACGACTGCATGAATTGCAGCCGCGGCGCATCACGCGTTGCCTTCCCGCGCGTCGCTCGAGCCTGGCCGAGGTCCCGCTCGACCTCATCGACATAGCGCCGCAGGATGGGAGAGAGATACGCATCGACCACGGTCGTATCGCCGCGGGATACGAGCTTCATGAGCGGACTGACTTCGTGGCTCACCGAAACCTGCGCGAAGCCGACCTCCCGCGCAAGCGCCGCGAGGCTCTGCTCGTGCTGCGGGTACCGATAGCCATGCATCAGTACGATGGCCAACGCGGCAATGCCCTCCCGGCGAAGCGCCATGAAATCGAGGCGCGCGCGCTCGAGATCGAGCGGGACGACCGGATCGCCGTGCGCGCCGATGCGCTCGTCGATCTCGACCACGCGCTCGTACAGGAGCGAGGGCAGCTCGATGCGACGCACGAAAAGCTTGGGTCGATTCTGGTAGCCGATGCGCAAGGCGTCGCCAAAGCCGCGGGTGATCGCCAACGCGGTACGTTCGCCCTTGCGCTCGAGCAGGGCATTGGTGGCGACCGTGGTGCCCATCTTGACCGCGTCGATCACGCCCGCCGGAATCGGCGCGCCCGGCGGCAGCGCCAGGAGCTCGCGAATCGCGTGCACCGCCGCGTCGGCATAGCGCTCCGGATTATCCGAGAGCAGCTTATGCGTGACCAGTGTTCCGTCGGGGCGGCGCGCCACGACATCGGTGAAGGTGCCGCCGCGATCGATCCAGAACTGCCACATCAGGTATCAGGTATCAGTTGTCAGGAGTCAGCTCTCAGAAGTCAGTGTACCAACTGCCAACTGACAACCGAGACCTGGGCAACTGGCAACTGCCAACTGGCAACTGCCAACTGCCACTGCCAACTGCCAACTGGCAACTGCCAACTGATTCATGGTAAAAGTCGACCGCGTTGCCGTCCTCGCGCCGATACGAAGCCTTAGAGGAGAGCTCCTATGAAAGCACTGTTTGCCCTCGCGGCCGGGCTGGCCCTCACCATGGCCGCGCCCGCCGGTGCCCAGACGAAGTGGGACATGCCCACGGCTTATCCGGCGAACAACTTCCATACCGAGAATGTCCAGCAATTCGCCAACGACGTGGACAAGGCCACTGGGGGCAAGCTCAAGATTACCGTCCACGCCAATGCCGCCCTGTTCAAGGCGCCGGAGATCAAGCGCGCGGTCCAGGGCGGCCAGGCGCAGCTTGGCGAAATCCTGCTCGTCAACTTCGAAAACGAGGATCCGCTTTACGGCATCGACGGCGTGCCGTTCCTGGCGACCTCCTACGGCGAATCGCTGAAGCTCTACAAGGCTTCCAGGAAGGCGCTCGAGGACAAGCTCGCCAAACAGGGCATGCGGTTGCTCTTTGCCGTGCCGTGGCCGCCGCAAGGCATCTACACCAATCGCACCCTCAGCAATGGCGGCGACATGAAAGGGCTCAAGTGGCGCGCGTACAGCCCCGCCACGGCCAAGATTGCCGAGCTCGTCGGCGCGCAACCGGTGACGGTGCAGGCGGCCGAAGTTTCCCAGGCGCTTGCTACCGGCGTGATCGACTCGTACATATCCTCGCCGGCCACCGGCTACGACTCGAAGACCTACGAGCACATCAAGAACTTCTATGACACCCAGGCGTGGCTTCCGAAAAACGCGATCATCGCCAACGGCAAGGCGTTCGATGCCCTCGACAAGCCCACGCAGGCAGCGGTTCTCAAGGCGGCCGCCGACGCGGAGACGCGCGGCTGGAAGCTCTCGGAGGAAAAGAACAACTGGTACGTCGACCAACTGAAGGCCAAGGGCATGGCAATCGTCAAGCCCACTGAGCAATTGATGGGGGATCTCCGCAAGACGGGCAACTACATGCTCGCGGAGTGGCTGCGGAAGTCGGGGGATGACGGCCGCAAGGTGATCGACGTCTACCGCAAGATGTAACGACGCCCGGCGCGACAACGGCACCCGGGGCCTCTTCGCGATCACGCCTTCGATGACGCTGCGCCGCGTGCTCGACCGCCTCTACGACGCCGCCGCTTACCTGGCGGCGTTGTTCATGGTCGGCACGCTCGCCATGGTGCTGGTCGGCATCATCGAGCGCCTGTTGCATTTTCATTTGCCGGGTACCGACGCGTATGCCGGCTATTGCACTGCCGCCGCGGGATTCCTGGCACTCGCGCACACCCTGAAACGCGGGGAGCACATCCGGGTGACCCTGGTGCTCGAGCATGTGCCGCTGCGGGCGCAGCGACCACTGGAGCTATGGTCCTTGAGCGCGGGCACGGCACTGGCCGCGCTTTTCGCCTTCTATAGCGTGCGGCTCGCCGTGCAGTCGTGGCAGTTCAACGACATCTCCACCGCCAACGATGCAACGGCGCTATGGATTCCGCAACTCACGATGGCGCTGGGGACCGTGGTCCTCCTGGTCGCATTGGTCGATGAGCTCGTCCTGGAATGGCGCGGCGCGAGGCGGAAGAAAATCCCGGCCGAAGCGCTGCGCAGTGAATAGGACACATGGACGCACTCATCACTACGTTGCTTATCGTCGCGCTGTTTGCGCTTCTCGGTAGCGGCGTATGGATCGGCCTCGCTTTGGCGGGGGTGGCGTGGATCGGCATGGAGCTTTTTTCATCGCGACCGGCGGGCGATGCCATGGCGGTGACGGTATGGGGGTCGGCCAGCTCATGGACGCTCACGGCCCTCCCGCTCTTCGTATGGATGGGGGAGATCCTGTTTCGGACGCGACTCTCCGAAGACATGTTCCGCGGCCTCGCCCCCTGGCTCGAGCGCGTTCCGGGGCGGCTCCTGCATACCAACATCATCGGCTGCACGATCTTCGCGGCCGTCTCGGGCTCGTCGGCGGCGACCTGCGCCACCATCGGCAAGATGACGCTGCCGGAATTGAAGGCGCGCGGTTATCCGGAGGACATCACCATCGGCACCCTCGCCGGCGCCGGTACGCTGGGCCTCCTGATTCCCCCTTCGATCATCATGATCGTCTACGGCGTGTCGGCCAATGTTTCCATCGCCCAGCTCTTCGTCGCCGGGGTCGTGCCCGGCATCATGCTGGCGACGCTTTTTTCCGGCTACATCGTGGTGTGGGCACTGCTTCATCCACAACTGATTCCCGCGGCAACGGCGCGCACCACGCTGCTGCAGAAGATTTATGCCTCGCGCCATCTCATCCCCGTGATGCTGCTGATCGGCGCCGTCCTGGGCTCGATCTATGCGGGCATCGCTACCGCTACCGAGGCGGCAGCCTTCGGGGTCGTTGGTGCGTTACTCATCTCGCTGGTGCAAGGGTCGCTCAGCCGAGCCGCCTTCGCGCAGAGCCTGCTCGGTGCGACCCGGCTCTATTGCATGATTGCGCTCATCCTGTCGGGGGCCGCGTTCCTGACGCTATCGATGGGCTACATCGGCCTGCCCCGGCATTTGGCCGAATGGATCAGCGGGTTGCAGCTGTCGCCTTTCCTGTTGATCATGGCGCTCATGGTGTTCTACGCGGTGCTGGGCTGTTTCCTGGATGGGATATCGATGGTCGTGCTCACCATGGGTGTCATCATGCCGACGGTGGAGGCCGCAGGCATCGATCTCATCTGGTTCGGCATCTTCATCGTGCTGGTGGTGGAAATGGCGCAGATCACGCCGCCGGTCGGCTTCAATCTTTTCGTGCTGCAGGGAATGACCGGGCGCCAGATCACCTGGATTGCACGCAACACCTTGCCGATGTTCTATCTGATGATTACCGCGGTGCTGCTGATCTGGTTCTTTCCGGATCTCGTCACCGCCTTGCCGCGCCAGATGAAGATGGGTTGAATGCGTATACCGATGCCCCGTCCCGGACGCATGCTCGCCGCCGCGGAAGCGACGCCGGTACCATTCAGCGCCGCCCTGCGCGCGCCGTTTGCGGTGCTCGGCATTCGCACGACCCACCAGGTGATCACGGGCATCGAGTACCTGCCGCCGGACGCAACACCCGTCGACCCGGTGAACAGGGTTGCCGAGCAGTGCGTCATGCAACTGCTGCATTATCTGCGTGATCCCCAGTGGCGCTTCACCCTCCCGCTCTCGCTGGGCGGCACCGCCTTTCGCCAGCGTGTCTGGCGCGAGCTCGCCGCCATTCCCGTGGGCGAGTCGCGGACGTACGGAGAAGTGGCGCGAACCCTGCATACGGCGCCGCGCGCCATCGGCGGCGCGTGTGGCGCCAATCCGATTGCCCTGGTCGTTCCCTGTCATCGCGTGGTCGGCAGTCAAGGTGCGCTGGGCGGATTCATGAATGCCACACGTGGTGATCCGGTCGCGATCAAGCGCTGGCTCCTCACGCACGAAGGCTATCGGTTTGGCGCCTGAATGAAGCAAACCGGTATCACGTCCACGACCGAAGACGCGCCCGCGCTGATCGACGCCTTCTGCGACCAGGCCTGGTTGCAGGATGGCCTCGCCGCCAGCTCGCTGCAAAGCTATCGCCGCGATCTTCAGCGCTGGACGGGTTGGCTGCAACGTCGGGCGAGCCGCTTGCTCGAGGCAAACCGCGGCGATGTGGAAGCCTTCCTGGCCGACGAATTCCGCGCCCGCGGCAAGGCTACCTCCATCGCCCGGCGGCTTTCCGCGTTGCGGCGGTTTTACGCCATGCAGGTACAGCAGGGCCGGCTCGATGCCGACCCCACATTGCGGGTGAGAGCCCCGAAACTGCCGCGGCGGCTGCCCAAGAATCTGAGCGAGCAGCAGGTCAACGATCTCCTCGCCGTGCCCGACACCGCCACCGCGCTGGGATCGCGCGACCGGGCAATGCTCGAAACCCTTTATGCGACGGGCCTCCGCGTCTCGGAGCTCGTGGGCCTCACGCTGTCGCAGGTGGCACTCGACATGGGGGTGGTACGGGTGCTCGGCAAAGGCAGCAAGGAGCGGCTGGTGCCCTTGGGCGAAGAAGCGATCGAGTCGCTCAAGCGTTATCTGGCGCAGGCGCGCCCCGACCTTGCAGGCGCCGGCAAGAGCGATGCCGTATTCCTCACCGCCCGCCATGCCCCGATGACCCGCCAAGCCTTCTGGCTCCTCATCAAGCGCCATGCGGTGCGAGCGGGCATTCCGGCCGCGGCACTTTCACCGCATGTGCTGCGGCACGCCTTTGCCACGCATCTTCTCAACCACGGCGCCGATCTGCGGGTGGTGCAATTGCTGTTGGGGCACGCCGACATCACCACCA
>JBDUCE010000159.1:0-5857 GCA_040003635.1 Betaproteobacteria bacterium | reverse complement strand
GCGCGACGCCGTCGTAAAGGACGCGACAGACCGCATCGCAAATGGGCATGTCGACACCGTGATGCCGCGCCAGCATGCGCACCGCGGCCGCAGCGGCGACGCCTTCCGCGACGTGGCCGATTTCGTCGAGCACTGCCGGTAATGCCTTGCCCTGTGCCAGGCCCAGGCCGACCCGCCGGTTGCGGGAAAGATCGCCGGTGCAGGTCAGCACGAGATCGCCGAGGCCCGCGAGTCCCATTAACGTTTCGCGCTGGCCACCGAGCGCTGTGGAGAGGCGGCCGGTTTCCGCGAGGCCCCGGGTGATGATGGCCGCGCGGGCATTGTGGCCGAACCCCAGGCCGTCGCTCGCGCCCGCTGCGATGGCCAGCACGTTCTTCACCGCGCCGCCGACCTCGACCCCTGCGATGTCATCGCTTTCATAGGCCCGCAATGTGTCGGCGCGCAATAGTGCCGCGAGTTGCGCGGCGAGACCCGGCGCGCTCGCCGCGACGGTTACGGCGGTGGGCAAGCCACGCGCAACCTCTTCGGCGAAACTGGGGCCGGAGATGACGCCCACCGGAGCGGGCCAGCGGGGCGCCAGGACCTGATGCGCAAGTGCCGCGCCGGCCGGTAATTCCGGCGTAGGGGCGATGCGCAGGAATCCCTTCGACAGCCAGACGAGCGGCGCGCTCGCACCGGTCTCCCGCAAGGCCTCGACCAACTCCGGAATCGCCGCCATCGGCGTCGCCAACACCAGGAAGTCGGCCTCGCCCGCAGCTTGCAGGTCGGCGGTTACCGCGACCGATGGAGGAAAATCGATGCCGGGCAGATAGCGGATGTTGGTGCGCGCTGCGGCCAGCGCTTCGGCCTGCCGTGGGTCGCGTGCCCACAGCCGCACGCGAATGTCGGCCCGCCGCGCGAGATGCACGGCAAGGGCGGTGCCCCAGGCACCCGCTCCCAACACGCCGATGACAACACTCACGGGATGGTTTCGGACAGCTGAGCGAACAGTCGCGGTCCGCCGAGGTTAAAACCCGAAGACCTGGGCGATGCGCACGTATCCGACCTGGCCGTCGCGATGGCGTACCTTGACCCATCCCGGCGACGCCGTCGCCAGTGGCGAAGACGAGGGCTCGGCGAGCTCCAGCACGACGTTCTGCTCGGCCCTGAATACCACCGGCGCTGCGTCCTCGGGATTGGCGCGAACCTCGGCCATCGGCGTGCGCACGACCAGCGCGCGCTTGTCGGTCAGCCCCTTTTTCTCCACCCAGCCGATGGTGCCACCGGCGTCGCGAACCTTGGTCCAGCCTTCGAGCGCGACGATCACCTCGAGTGGTGTTTCACGGCCCAGCAGGAAAAGCGGCTTGGCCTTGCTCGACGGGGCGTCGTAAAGGATGGTCGCGGGTTCGGTCGTGGTCCGGTAATCGGCCGCCACCGCGCCCGACGCAGCAACGACCGCCAGCGCAGCGGCGAAGATCGGCGAGCCGCGAACGCCCGGCATCGACCGATTCGAGCGCCTAATTGGCGGCCTTCGGGCCACCCGCCTGCGCCTGCGCGAGCTGTTGCTGGAAAAGCGCCTCGAAATTGATCGGCGCAAGATGCACCGGAGGGAAGCCGGCGCGACCGACGGAGTCGGCCAGGGTTTCCCGGACATACGGGAACAGCACGGTGGGGCAGTGGATCGCCAGCACCGGCTGGAGCTGGTCCGGCGGCACACCCTTGATAGTGAACAACCCGGCCTGCGCTGCCTCCACCAGGAAGAGTGTCTTGTCGCCGACGCGAGCCGTGATGGTGACCGTCAATACGCATTCATACATATCGGGCTGCACCTGCTCGCCGCGGGTGCGAAGACCCACCTCGATTTGCGGCGACTCCTGCGTCAGGAACGATTGCGGCGCGCCCGGACTTTCGAGGGAAAGGTCCTTGACGTAGATCTTTTCGATCGAAAACGTGACGGCAGCGGCGTTGTCGCCGGCGATTTCGGGCGCTGCTTGAAGTTCGGCCATGACTGCCAATCCTGAAGAGGGTCAAACGCGGGATTTTACCTTACCCTCCCTCAGCGCTCGCCTTCCGGATGCCCCGACAGCAGCGGCGCGAGCCGTCCAGCCTGGTCGAGCGCCACCAGATCATCGTATCCCCCGACATGAAGATCACCGATCCAAATCTGGGGCACGGTGCGTCGTCCGGTTTCCTGCATCATCTTGTGCCGCATCGATGGCTCGAGATCCACCCGCACCTTGATGATCTCCTGCACTCCCCTGGCGCGCAGCAGCCGCTCGGCCTGGGTGCAGAACGGGCAGACACCGGTGGCATACATGGTGATTGAAGGCGCCGTCAAACCAGCGCTCGGACTTTTCATTTCGCGACCGGAAGCCCCGCCTGCCGCCACGCTGCCATCCCGCCGCGCAAGCCGAAGACTTCCTTGAAGCCGAGCTTCGTCAACACCCGCGCCGCGAGGGCGGTGCGATTGCCGCGGGCACAATATACGATCACCGTTCGAGCCGTAAGCGGCGCCAGTTCCTGGCCGCGGGCGTCGAGCTGCGACAGCGGTATGTGCACCGCATTGCGCAGCCTTCCCCCTTCGAACTCCTTTGGCTCGCGCACGTCGAGGATGACCGGATCGCGGTCATTGATGAGCCGCGTGGCTTGCAGCGTCCCGAGCTCTTCGAGCGAGGAGATGCGTTGTTGCACCAACGGCCACAGCAGCATTGCGCCCGAGGCGAGGAAGACCAGGACCAGCATCCAGTTGTTCTGCAGGAACGACATCGGTTAGGTGCAGCCATGGCTCGGCCGCGAAGACGGAAGGTAAAATGATAGCGTACCGTTCAATCCTGCGTTCGCCCGCGGCAGTGAGGAAGCTCGCCGGCGGCGGTCGTCCTTCGCATCACCCAAGTCTCCTTATGACTGTTTCGACGGCATCCATGCAATCCATCGCAACCGGCACCAAGCCCGCGGCGCGCCCTGCCGTGCTGATCATCCTGGATGGCTTCGGCTGTCGCGAGGACGCGCCCGACAACGCGATCGCGCGCGCCCGGATGCCGCATTGGCAGGCGCTGTTGGCGCAGTGCCCGCACACCGCCATCGATGCGTCCGAGCGCTACGTCGGTTTGCCGGGCGGGCAGATGGGCAATTCCGAGGTCGGCCATCTCAACATGGGGTCGGGACGCGTGGTCTATCAGGATTTCACGCGTATCGACCACGCCATCGAATCCGGCGAGTTTGCCCGCAATCCCGTCCTGTGCGACGCGGTGGACACCGCCAAACGCAACGACCGCGCACTCCATGTCATGGGACTCGTCTCACCCGGCGGCGTGCACAGCCACGAACGCCAGCTCGCGGCCATGGTCGAGCTCGCCGCCGCGCGGGGCGCGCCCGCCATTTTCGTGCACTGTTTTCTCGATGGCCGCGATACGCCGCCGCAAAGCGCCGCCGCCTCGCTGGCCGCGATGCAGGATGTCTGCCGGCGGCATCAGCACGCGCGCATCGCGGGCATCGTCGGCCGTTATTACGCGATGGATCGCGATCAGCGCTGGGAACGCGTGCAAAGGGCCTTCGATCTCGTGGTCGACGGCGAGGCCCCTTTTGCCGCGCCGGACGCGCTGGCCGCATTGCAGGCAGCCTATGGCCGGGGCGAAACCGACGAGTTCGTGCAACCGACGCGCGTGGTCGCGCCCGACGGACGCCCAGCATGCATGAGCGATGGCGACGTCGTGGTATTCATGAACTTTCGCGCCGATCGCGCCCGCGAGATTACCCGGGCGCTCACCGACCCGGACTTCACCGGGTTTGTCCGTCGGCGCCTGCCGCAGCTTGCCCGCTACGTCTGCCTTACGAGCTACGGCGAAGAGTTCGCGCACCTTGCCGTCGCGTTTGGTCCCCAGTCGGTGGCGAACGGCTTCGGTGAATACATTGCGCGCCTCGGGCTTTCGCAACTGCGCATCGCCGAGACCGAAAAATATGCCCATGTCACTTATTTCTTCAGCGGCGGAAGGGAAGCACCGTATCCGCACGAAGACCGTGTGCTGGTGCCTTCGCCGAAGGTCGCCACCTATGACCTGCAACCGGAGATGAGCGCCATCGAGGTGACCGACAAGCTGGTCGCCGCGATCGCCGCCCGCCGATACGATGCGATCGTATGCAACTATGCCAACGCCGACATGGTGGGCCACACCGGCAAGCTCGACCCCGCCATTCGTGCCGTGGAAACTCTCGACGCCTGCATTGGACGGGTCGTGGCGGCCGCCCGGCAGGCCGGCGGCGAAGTTCTCATCACCGCCGACCACGGCAATGTCGAGCAGATGCACGACGAGCGCACCGGGCAGCCCCATACCGCGCACACCTTGAGCCTCGTGCCGCTCGTTTATGTCGGTCGTCCCGCCCGCATGCTCCACGGCGGGTCGCTTCAGGACGTGGCACCCACGCTGCTCGCGATGATGGGCCTCCCGCAACCCTCCGAGATGACCGGCCACGCCTTGATCGCACCTGTGGCTTGACGCGCGGGGAACTTGCGGGCCGCCTTGCCGCCCAAGGAGAGGCAGCGGGACACCACGGCGTCCGGTTGAACCGAGGGGTATACTTTGAAATTCATTGCCGGGTGTAGCGACCGGATCGACGTAGCGTCGCGCGGCCCCGTCTCGAAGGCGTGCAAGGAGCAAGGATTCATGACCAACGGCTGGAAGAAGGCAGGTCTCATCGGCATGGGCGCGGTGCTGGGGGTATTGCTCTCCCTCAATTTCTCCGCGGTCGCGCAGCGCGAGCAGAAGCTTCCCATTCCGTATGAGGATTTGCAGCTCCTGGCCGCGGTTTTCGGCAAGATCAAGAGCGACTATGTCGAGCCGGTGTCGGACGACAAGCTCATCCGCGAAGCCATCAACGGGATGGTGCGCGGGCTCGACCCCCATTCCGACTTCCTGGACGCGGAGGCTTTCAAGGAGCTTCAGGTCTCGACCCAGGGCAAGTTCGGAGGCCTTGGCATCGAGGTGGGGATCGAGGACGGCATCGTGCGGGTCGTGTCGCCCATCGAGGACACGCCCGCCTTTCGCGCCGGCATCAAGGCCGGCGACCTCATCGTCAAGATCGACGATGTCGCCACCCGCGGGCTGCCGCTTTCCAAGGCGGTGGAAAAGATGCGCGGCAAGCCCGGCACGCCGGTAGTCCTGACGGTGGTGCGCAAGGATGCCGACGCGCCGCTCAACTTCACCATCATGCGCGAAGAGATCAACGTCAAGAGCGTGCGCGCCAAGGGGCTCGAGCCCGGCTACGGTTACATCCGGGTGCGCAACTTCCAGGAACGCACCGGCGAGGATCTCGCCAAGGCGTTGAAGGATATGTTCAAGCCGGGGGACATCAAGGGCCTGGTGCTGGATCTCCGCGCCGACCCCGGTGGCCTCCTGAACCAGGCGGTTGCGGTTTCAGCGGCGTTCCTGCCCAAGGATGCATTGGTGGTCTACACCGATGGCCGCACCGCCGATGCGCACATGCGACTTTCCGCCAGCCGCGAGAATTACACCCGCCGGGGCGAGGATTATCTTCGCGATCTGCCGGCCGCGGTGAAGAAGGTGCCGATGGTGGTGCTGGTGGATGGCGGGACGGCGTCGGCCTCCGAAATCGTCGCGGGTGCATTGCAGGACCACAAGCGCGCCACCGTGCTCGGCGCACAGACTTTCGGCAAGGGCTCGGTGCAAACCATTCTGCCGCTTTCGAACAACGCCGGCTTGAAGCTCACCACCGCCCGCTACTTCACGCCCGCCGGCCGCTCGATCCAGGCCAAGGGCATCGAGCCCGACATTTTCGTCGATGATGGCCGCGACTCGCCCAATCGCATCCGGGAGGCGAATCTCGAGCGTCACCTCGACATCGGCAAGGGCGAGGTCAAGCT